>JASEGZ010000033.1 GCA_030018935.1 Syntrophales bacterium | reverse complement strand
TTGTCACAGGAAAAAGGCATTAAGTGGCGGTTTTCATGTTACGTTGTAGGGTTAATTAGCTCGAAGACATCTTTTTCATGTTCAAACAGAGAGGCCATTGCTGTTCTCAGGATATAATCACCTTCATTTTCAAGGGTATTGATCTCTACACATGCCTCCAGGATCATTTTGGCATTCTTCATATCCCTGAGACTGTGAACGATCTTTTTTATCTTTGCAATGGCCTCCGTTAAAATCTTGGCCTGAGCGACGATCTCCCTGGACGGTTTTTTGACCTTATACAGATACATCCTTGCGGCTGAGGCCTCAATCATATCGAGGATGCTGTCCATCTTGTTGACCAGGTCATATATGTCTTCACGGTCTAAAGGGGTGAGGAAGGTCTTGTGCATCTTCTCGTAAGTTCTATGAGTGATGATGTCTGCCTCGTGTTCGATTTCCTTGAGTTTTGCGGTCTTCGATTCGGAATACTCATAGCTTTCAACCATTTCGAGAAAGAGGATTCCTCCCTCTTCGATCTTCTCCGCGAGTTCTTCAAAATAATTAAAAAATTTTTCTTCCCTGGGTATGAATCGCATCAGCCAGCCCCTTCAATTTTGTACCTGTCCTTTAGCGAATTATCTTGAAAAAAGCAATACCTTTTGCCGATTTTTCCCTTGTCTTCCTCTTCCGAGATGAGGGGGGCTTATAACCCCTCAGTTACGGCGTTTTTAATGATCCGTTCAATTATCTGGTTAAATTCCAAGCCAGATTGTGCCGCTGCCGCGACAAATCCGCTATCCGGTGAGAGACAGGGATTTGCGTTGACCTCCAGCACCCAGGGCATATCGGCCTGGTCCACCCGGAAGTCAACCCTTGCGTATCCCTGTAGACGAAACAGGTGCCAGCACCGCCTGGTCAGCTCCACCAGATTGCGCAGCAGGGGTTCATCCTTCTTCGGGAAATCAAAGCATCGTGGCGTATGATGGTACTCGAAGGAATCTTCATCCCACTTGGCCCGATAGCCGACTACCCTATTTTTGTTAGGTGGATAGCCGTCAAACCTTATCTCGGTAGGGGGGAGGACCTCCGGCCCGTTATCTCCGGCAAGGAGGGAGAGGTTAAACTCCCTTCCCTCGATAAACATCTCGGCAAAACAATCGCCGCCAAGATTTCCGAGCCGGGAGACCATTTCCTGACAGAGGTGGTCTCGGCTCCTTGCGAAGATAACAGAATCCTCATCCAGCCCGACAGATGCATCTTCCCAGACAGACTTGATAATATACGGGCCTTCAAGCAGTGAACCCGTGAATATTTCATCAAGGGATAACCATGGCGGGGTGGCAATGCCGGTTGTCCGGAGAATCTTTTTTGCCAGGAGCTTATGGGAAGTCAAAAACATGGCCTCGGTCCTTGATCCGGTGTAGGGAATTTTTAAGAAATCCATGATGGCCGGGGCGATGTAAATCAGACGGCCCTGACCTGTTATGGATTCCACAAGGTTAAAAACAAAAGCAGGCCGGATAGCTTGTAACCTGACGATTATTTCTGTGAGGTTCAGGGAAAGAGGGACAATAACGGGGTCATATCCTAATTCAGAAAGGGCCTGGAAAACGACCTCGACCTGAACGAGGACATCCTGTTCATCCTTTCCCGCTTCTCCGGATACCTCACCATGCAACACAACAGTTTTCACGGAATGCCAATCTAAAACATCAGTCATAAAACATCAGTCATACGTCATATGTCATACGTCATATGTCTTTTGTCATATGACTTATGACTTACGACTTACGACTTACGCTTCAGGGCAGAGCGTATGATCATACCGATGAGTTCCTCATAATAGGCGATACCGGTCAGGCGGCAGAGGATGGGGAGGTCGGAATGTTGTGGGTGTAACCCTGCCAGGGGGTTGACTTCCATAATGTTTGGTCTGCCCATGCAATCGGCACGCAGATCAATTCTGCCTGCATCCCTGCAGCCAAGGCCACGCCAGGCGGCAAGGGCGTTATCTTTTGCCTCCTCCGCCACGTCGTCATTTACCAGACGGTATGCCACGAGTTCTTCATAGTTTTCCTTGTTGAAATAAGAATAGACGTCCCGTTCGGCATGGTCCTTGAGGTGTACCTCCATCACACCAATGGCGATAGCATCCCTTCCCGTGCCGACGACGCCAACAGTAAACTCCCGCCCGGGCAGAAAGGTCTCGACGATAACGGGTTGTCTGTATGTCGTCAGGAGCTCCCGGCAAACATTGTTCAGCTCATACCGGGTTGTAATCTTTGAGGCAGTGGTGATACCCTTACCGGTTCCCTCCGCCACCGGTTTGGCAAAAAGGGGAAAGGGAAGCTTAACTCCCGTAATATCATCTTCCATCTCCACGAGGGCAAAGTCGGCGGTGGGGATGCCGAGGCTGCGGAGCACGTGTTTAGTCATGCCCTTGTGGAGGGCCAGGGAAAGCACGAGGGGATCAGAGCCGGTGTAAGGGATGTTGTAGGCATCGAGCAGGGCGGGGACCTGTGCTTCCCGGCCAAATCCCTGAAGCCCCTCCGCGATGTTAAAAACCAGATCCCAGCGGTTGCCTGCCGCCAGCCGTTTGGTCAGGGATTTGATGTTGCCGATAAGATCTGTTTGGTAACCCAGACCCTGAAGGGTCTGTTTGATGGCGTCAACTGTGTCTGAACAGTCAAATTCTGCCGTTTCCTCCGGGGAGTATCCTGCGGCAAGGTAATCTTCACGAAGGTCATAGGTAATCCCGATCTTCAAAGCCTCACTCCCCCCTTACGTCGTACGTCGTACGTCATACGTCATACGTCGTACGTCGTACGTCTTATGTCTTTTGACTTATGACTTACGACTTACGACTTATGTTTTATCCGGGTAACGATAGATTTGTCCCTGATAGTTTTTAAGGAGAAGATCACCGTTGTCCCGTCCAACAACATATTCGGGAAGAAGGGGGATTTTACCGCCGCCACCGGGGGCGTCTATCACATAGGTGGGCACCGCATAGCCGGTGGTGTGACCACGCAAACCGTGGATGATTTCCAGTCCCCTGACTACCGGTGTCCGGAAGTGAAACGATCCAGGAATAGGATCGCATTGATAGAGGTAATACGGTTTCACACGTATCCGGAGGAGTCCCTGAACAAGCCGCTTCATCGTTTCAATATTATCGTTGATTCCGGCAAGCAAAACGGTCTGGCTGCCGAGAGGGATACCTGCATCGGCAAGGCGAATACAGGCCTGACTCATCTCAGGGGTTAACTCGTCCGGATGGGTGATATGGATACTCATCCAGAGCGGGTGATAGCGCCTTAACGTGCGGACAAGACCTGGCGTGATACGCTGGGGCATCACCACAGGTACCTTGGTGCCGATACGGATAATTTCCACATGGTGAATCTTTCTCAGGCGGGATAGAAGCCATGCCAGTTTCTCGTCAGAAAGGGTCAGAGGATCGCCACCAGATAACAGTACATCCCGAACATCTGGATTCGCAGCGATATAGGCGATACCTCTCTCCCACTGGACGATGTCGAAGCGGTGTTCACCGTTGCCACCGACCATGCGTGAACGGGTGCAATACCGGCAATAGGTTGAACAGAAACTGGTCACGAGGAAAAGGACGCGGTCCGGGTAACGATGGACAATCCCAGGAACGGGACTATCAAGCTCTTCTCCCAGGGGATCGTCCGCTTCACCATGGGTACGTATGCATTCATCGTCCACAGGTACCACCGTGCGACGCAACGGTTGCAAAACATCGTTTTCGTCGAGGAGACTCGCATAGTAGGGTGTGATGGCAACCGGTAACGGTTTTGCGTGATGGAGCATTGCGCGACGTTCATTTTCCGAAAGCCGGATTATCCGTGCCAGCGTGTGCACATCCCCGATACGATTGCGGAGTTGCCAGCGCCAGTCGTGCCACTCGGCACATGTTATTTCTGGAAAGAAGCGTTTACGAAAATCCTTGGACCTCGAACTGTCTTTAAACGGCGACAAAATGCGGACCGTCTTAGCCAGAACCACGGGAGAGTTGTAAAGGGTGTTACACTGTGAAAAGCTTTTATCTGTATGATTTCTAAGACCACTAAGACCTGTCAAACTCCCGGGAGGTTCTGCTTCCTCGTTAAACAGGTTCTCGCTTTCCATAATATTCTTCTCCTTTCCCTGGCAAAAAAGAAAGATATATACCCCTCTCCTCTTGCTGCCCTGCACCGGGGACCGGCGGAATTTTCCCCTTCGCTTTACTCTTGTTGTCAAGATGTGTCAATATATTTTTTTAATTTTTTTATTTATCTCGCCCTTGCTATCTTATAGTCAATTCGGGGAAAATACTTCTTGCATTTACCAGCCTTTGCACATAGGGGGCTCCCTGAGCGAAGACCCACGTCCTCGCATCCCTGAACATGCGTTCTACGGGATGGCGTTTTGTACAACCAAACCCTCCATGAACCTCCACTGCCAGATTAGTAGCCTTCAGCAGTAACTGCGAGGTAAAAGCCTTGGCAGATGCAGTTTCGGCACTATGCTTCACCTTCCTGTCGGCCAATAGCGCCGCACGGTAGATAAGGAGGCGGGCCGCTTCAATTTCAGTGGCAATATCACCGAGAGAAAAACTGACCAATTGATACTCACCTATAGGATGACCAAAGGCGAACCTGGTCTTTGCATATTCTACAGCCTCTGTAAAAGCTGCCCTTGTGAGACCGAGAAAACCGGCACAGAGGGTGGTTCTCGTCTCATCGAGGGTAGATAAAGCGTATTTCAACCCCTTCCCCGCTTCACCAACCAGTTGCTCTTTCGGGATGATACAGTCCTTCAAGAGCACCTCTTCGTCCTGGTGACCCCGGCAGCCCATAGTTGGCACCCTCTCAATTACTGAATAGCCGGAGGTGCCCCTTTCTATCACAAATGCACTGACACCCCTTGCCCCCCTGGCAGGATCGGTCTTGGCCATAACCACTCCCCAATCCGCCGCATGGGCAAAACTCATATATCTCTTTCTTCCGTTAAGGATGTACTTACCGTTCTTGAATTCGGCAACAGTCTCCAGGGCACTGGCATCGGAACCGACACCGGGTTCGGTAAGTCCGAAAGCACCAAATGCCTCCCCCCGGGCTACGGGAGCCACATATTTTTTCTTCTGCTCCTCACTTCCGCCGGCCAGGATCGTCGTGGGGGCGAGACCGGGCGCCTCCATAAGCATTCCCGCCATGGCTGACTGAGAGGCGAAAGTGATCTCCTCCGCGGCGATGCATATATCCAGTATAGGCCATGCCGTTCCATCATACTCTTTGGGTATATACATTGCCGTATATCTGTGGGGAGGCATCGCCATTTTCCTCCACAAATCCCAGGGCATCTCGTCTTTTTCATCAATCTGCGCCGCTATCGGCAAGACCTCCCTCTCACCGAATTCCCCTGCCTGCCGTTTAATCTCTTCCTGTTCCGGAGTTAAGTCAAAACAAATAGCCATTTTTTTCCTCCTTTTTGTTAGTATATTTGTAAAAACGCCCATCCCTGAAGGAGCTTCTTTCTGCCTTCAGGCTTGCGTGGATATTTTTAATTCAATACTATAAAAATAGGGGTGAGTCCAAGGAAAAAACACAGATTTGGGATGACAAACTCCTTGACTTTTTCCGGGGTGTGAGATAGGGAATTTCCTACAGGGGAGCATTATTCCAGACCCAGAAAAGACAATTGTCATCACTACATATTTTTTAAATTCATCGGAGCAGAGCTTATGACTTTACCCTTAGAAGGGATAAAGGTGTTGGATTTTTCTCTAGCCTTGATGGGCCCCCTCTGTGGCCTGATGCTGGGGGATATGGGGGCGGAGGTGGTCAAGATAGAGAGACTTACCGGAGAGGCAATAAGAAGGGGTAAGGCAGCAGGGATGGAAGAAGTCTTTGGATTAGAGGAGGCGGAAATTGATTCTCCCATGTGGCTTGCCCATAACCGTAACAAGAGGAGCCTTGCCATTGATCTCAGGGACGAGAGGGGAAAAAAGGCAGTCGAGGAACTGGCGAAAAACACTGATGTCGTTATCCACAGTTTCCGCCCCGGAACCATGGATAAGATGGGATTGGGTTATCAGGTTTTAAGCAAAATCAAACCTGATATTATTTACTGTTCTTTTTACGGATTCGGTGAAACCGGCCCCCTGGCGCATCGAATCGGCGGCGACATGTATTCCCAGGCTTTTACAGGTATGGTCAGTCTTCAGGGCTGCCCGGGGGATCCTCCCACCATGGTTTCTGCGGCCATCGTTGACCATGCCGGCGCCTGGATGGGCGCCTATGGGATCATGGTTGCCATGTTCCACCGCGCGAGGACAGGAGAGGGCCAGGAACTGGTGATAAACCAGACAGATGTCGCTATGTACCTTCAGATGTCCGAGATACACCTTTACCTGATAGATGGGATTCAATGTCAGAGGGCGGGGAGGGCGTCTCCGGTGTCGCCGCCTCCGTATGGCGCCTACCCGGCGGCGGATGGGGATATTATCACTCTTTTCGGCAGTGATCCCCTGTGGCCCAGGTTTTGTAAAGTATTGGAGATAGATGAGTTGGCTGATGATCCCCGGTTCAACAATGATAAGTCAAGATATGAAAATCGTAAGGATCTTTACCCTCTCCTTGACATAGCCTTCAGAAAGAAGACCAAGGCCGAATGGCAGAAGCTATTCAAGGAAGCGAAGATGAGGTGCGACCCTTGCCTTGATTACGAGGAACTCTTCAGCCACCCGCAGGTGGCGGCGAACGAAATGGTGGTGAACCTGGATCATCCCCTGCGGGGCATGATAAAAATGTTAGGTGTTCCCGTGAAGTTCAAGAAGACCCCCGGCAGGCCGCAATCCCCTCCCCCCTTATTAGGCGAGCACAGTGAAGAGATACTCCACGAGGTTGGCTATACAGACGAACAGGTCAGAGAACTTGCCGCCGCAAAGGTGATCAAGGTTGCCCCGGTAAAGCCCCGTTGTTAAATATATTTAACACTGACCTTTCCCCCTTATTTTGCCGGGTGTGAGAAGTAATGTGCGGACAGGGCAAATATGAGAGAACTTATGAGGAGATAGATGGAAAGTATGGAGTATCCCCTGGAGGGGATCCGTGTTTTAGAGTGGGGCATCTTCCATGCTGGCCCGGGGGGTGTGGCGATCCTCGGCGATCTGGGAGCGGAAGTGATTAAAATAGAACAGCGCGGTAAAGGCGACCCCATACGGCACAGGAGCCGCTTTGGACGAACCTCATTCAATCTGCCGGACGGCAAAAACCTTTTCTTTGAGGCCTCTAATCGAAACAAGAAATCAATTACCATTGATTTTACCAAGGAAAAAGGAAGAGAGATTGTTTACCGCTTAATCCCTCAGTTTGATATTTTTGTCACCAATCTCCGGCGAAAAATTGTCGCCAAGATGGAGATGACCTATCCCATACTTTCCAGTTTTAACCACCGTTTGATTTATGCTTCTGTTTCGGCTTACGGAGATAAGGGTCCCTACAAAGATATCGGCGGTTTTGACTTTCAGGGCCAGGCAAGATCAGGAATCATGTTCAGCATGGGAGAACCGGATATGCCCCCTCTCCTTCTCCATTTCGGTCTTGTTGATCAGGCAACGGCCATTATGCTCAGCCAGGGGATATTAGCCGCCCTTTTTATGCGGGAGCGCACCGGCAAGGGTCAGGAGGTTAAGACATCCATATTGGGGACTGCCCTGAACCTGGGCTATTTTAATTTTTTGAACGCCCTCTGGCTTAATCAGGACGTGCCCCGTCACCGCCGTATGGATACCGATCCCACCCGCAACTATTATTGTTGTCGAGATGGGAGGTGGTTTGCCATTACTCTTCAACCTGGTGAGGATTGGAACCGTTTCTGCAGGGCAATAAACCACCCGGAATTGGAAAAGGATGAGAGATTCGATACCCCGCAAAAGAGGGCCGAGGAGTACTCGCGAGACCTTATTTCTCTACTGCAGGAGATTTTTTTAACCGGGGACAGGGATGATTGGCTGGAAATTTTTAAAGAAAATGACTTCATTGTCAGTCCCGTGAATCGCCCCATTGAACTGGAGCATGATCCACAGATAAGGGAAAATTATCTGGCTGAACTTGATCATCCCACCTTTGGCAGGGTCAAGATTCCGGGTTTTCCTGTCCATTTCAGCGGCGCCCGGGCGGAAACAAGAAAAGCCGCCCCCCTGCTGGGAGAAAACACGGAGGAAGTTCTGAAGAGCTTTGGCGGATACAGTGAACAGGAAATAGAACAACTCATAAAGGAGGAGATAATTTAAGATGGAAGAGAAGATCTACGCGCCGGCTATGGAGCCGGGCAAACAGTTGGAAAGGGATATGGACTGGGTAAAGAATGAGATTCTCCTGGAGAAGAATCCGGAGAGAAAGGTCGCCACAATTACTTTTAACCGTCCGGAGAAGTTGAACTCCACTCTGCGCAGCCACTACATTTACCTGGCGAAAATAATGCAGGAATTAAATTGGGACAACGAGGTAAAGGTGATTATCTTTAAAGGGGCGGGGCGATGTTTCGGCACCGGGCATGATGTTGTCGAATTGGGGACGATGCACGGTCATGACACAACGGGAAAGGCACGCCGCCCAGGTCAAACGGAGAGATTGCTGGTGGATATGGGGCTGAAAGAATTGATCTTCGAGCCGCTGCATAGGTGCCTCAAGACCACCATCGCTCAGGTACACAGTTACTGTTACGGTTACCACTTTCAGGTAGCCATGGCCTGTGATCTGGTGGTTTGTACCCCTGATGCCCGCTTTACCCACCCTGGTTTCAGGTATATCGGTCCCACCCTTGACCTTGCCTACTGGTTGCAGCTCATGGGCGTAAGGAGGTTGAATGAAATGGTCTTAACGGGGAAGGCATTTACTGCCGAGGAGGCATTAGAGTGCAGATTGGTGAATAAGGTAGTTCCTTATGATAAACTCGAGGAGGAAACAGAGAAACTGGCCCTGGCAGCGGCGTCCATGCCCCTCGATGGCATTGTGATGGGAAAGACATTTTTGCAGGGGGTTATAGATGCTGCGGGAGTAGCAGCGGGAGAATATTTAGGCTATATGGGACACGCAATGCAAACCGCCATCCATTACCGGGAGGGAGAATTTAATTTGCTTAAGGAGAGAAGAGACAAAGGGGTGAAGGGAGCGACGGTTACGAGGGATTCCCATTGGCCTCCCGAGTTTGAATTAAGATAACCAAGGTGTCGGTTTTAGATTTACACATCCATACCACGATCTCGGGTGATAGTATTATCACCCCGGAGGTCCTTTTCAGGGAAGCTAAAAAGGCCGGTCTGGACGGGGTCTGCATTACGGAGCACGGATACGAAAAGTCGCGGATAGCGGCGGATTTATCATGGAGATACAGTTTTCCCTTTTTTGCCGGCCTGGAAGCGAGCACAGAACTGGGTGATATCTTAGTTTTCGGGATAGACAGTTACCCGCGGAGTATTTCCCGGGCGAGGGAATTTAGAGAGTTTGTGGAAAAGGCAGGGGGGGTGTTGGTCGCTGCGCATCCCTTTAGAAGTAATTTTAACCGGTTGTCGTCTTCCCCTGCCGCCTCAGATATTGCTGCTAACCATAAATATCAGCTCCTCGAATTGGTTGACGCGATGGAGGTAATTAACGGTTGGTCGTCGGAGGCGGAAGTTGTTCATTGTCAGAAAGTGAGTAAAGAACTGAGTCTGAATGGCACCGGGGGGAGCGATGCCCATATTCCAGCCCAGGTAGGGTGTTGCGTTACAGTATTTGAGAGTGTTATCAGGAGCGAAGCAGAGCTGGTGGCAGAGTTGAAACAGGGGAAATTTAAAGCCGAGGACCGCCGCCTGCCGGAACAGAAAGGCGCCCTGAACTGGTTCCGCCGGACATGATGAAAGACCAGAAGGAAAATATCAAATAATCAACCAAAGTAGTCAACCAAAATTAATGTAAGGAGGAAAATTTGAAGATGGCTTATACGTGGGAAAAGGTACCTAACTTTAATTTCACCGATCTTCTCTACGAGAAGAGGCCAGGAGTGGCTAAGATAACTATCAACAGACCCCAGGCATTTAATGCCTTCACCTCTCATACCGGCAAGGAGCTTGCAGAGGCGTTTGAGGATGCCGGGGGCGATGACCGCATTGGTGTTGTTGTTATTACCGGAGCGGGTAACAAGGCATTCTGCACGGGAGGAGATGCCAAGGAGGCGGAAGCCGGCTACAGCTCCGAGATGCTCAAGCATACTCCCAAGGTCCACGCCCTGATAAGAGAAATGCCTAAGCCGGTAATCGCCGCGGTAAATGGTTTTGCCATTGGCGGGGGGCAGGTGCTCCAGCAGATCTGCGACCTTTCCATAGCTTCAGAGACCGCCCAACTCGGACAGGCTGGTCCCATGGTGGGGAGCTACGACGGTGCCTTTGGTGCCGCCTACCTGACCAGGGTGGTGGGAGAGAAGAAGGCAAGGGAGATCTGGTACCTCTGCCGGCGGTATACCGCCAGGGAAGCCCTGGAGATGGGATTGGTGAATGCAGTCGTGCCTCCCGACAAGTTAGAGGAGGAGGTAGACAAGTGGTGTGACGAGATCCTGGCAAAAAGCCCTGGTGCCATCAAGGGTCTCAAGGCAGCCTTCAACCTCATGAGTGCGGAGATAAGGGGATTAGAGATCCAGTCCTTTGATGCCCTATGGAGATACTATGCCACGGAGGAGGCTAAATACTACAAACAATCATTCTGGGAGAAGAAGAAGCCAGACCCCATGAAGTTCCGGAGAAAAGAGCTATTCCCGGGGATTTATGAAGAATAAGAGGCTTGATCGGAAACCCACAGATAACAGATCGGTAGTAGAAAGGAGGCAAGAAAATGCCCGCCATTATATCAACTGGCGCTTACATACCGTATTACAGGTTAAAACGTGAAGAAATAGTTAGAGCATGGGGTGGCGCTCAAAGAGGCGAAAAAGCAGTGGCCAACTTCGATGAAGACAGCGTAACCATGGCTGTGGAAGCAGGCAGAGATGCGCTTCATGGTATAGATCGTCAAACCATTGACGGTCTCTACTTCGCTACAACCACGGCGCCCTACAAAGAGAAACAGGGGGCGGCCGTTATCGCCTCGGCTTTGAATTTAAAGAAGGGGGTATTTGCCGTAGATTTCACCGACACTTTAAGGGCCGGAACAAATGCCTTGCGAGCGGCCGTGGATGCAGTAAAAGCCGGTTCGGCACAGAGAGTCCTGGTTGTTGCTGCTGATTGCCGTCTGGGGGCGCCTGGCTCAGAATTTGAACAGGTTTTTGGCGATGGAGCCGCTGCCCTGGTAATTGGCAAGGAGGGGAGTATTGATCTTGTGTCCAGCTATACCCACACGAGTGAGATAATTGACCAGTGGCGCTTGGATAGCCATGCATTTACAAAGAAGTGGGAGGATCGTTTTGTTGCCACCCAGGGCTACCTGGCCAATGTAAGTGAAGCCGTCGGCGCTTTTATGAAACAGCAAAACACAAGTCTCAAGGATTTTAATAAGGTAGCTCTTTATGCCCCTGATGCCCGCGGGCATCAGGAGGCCTGCCGGATGTTGAAACTGGACATCAAAACCCAGGTGACCAATCCCATGTTTGACACCGTCGGCAACACCGGCGCTGCTTTTGCCCTGCTGATCCTGGTGGCGGCTGTGGAGGAGGCAAACACGGATGATAAATTACTTTTAGTGAGTTACGGTGACGGCTGTGACATCTTTACCTTCCATGTAAAGGAGAAACCGGCGATGGATAAAGAACGCCGGGGTGTCCAGGGATACCTCAAGGCGAAGAACTACCTCTCGAACTATGAGAAGTATATCCGTTTCCGTAAACTCATGGAGGTAGAAAGCGGCCGGCGCCGCCCGCCCCAGGTCTCTTCGGCTGTGGTCATCCATAGAGACCGGAGAATGATCTATAGCTTAAACGGTTCTGAGTGCACCAGTTGTGGCCGGGCCTTCTTTCCGCCGCAGAGGATCTGCCTCTACTGCCAGGCTAAAGATCAATTCAGGGAGATATCACTTACGGAGCGTAAGGGTAAGCTGTTTACCTTTTCTAAGGATGAATTGGCCCAATCCCTCGATCCACCGGTGATTGTGAGCATCGTTGATCTGGAAGGAAATCTAAGGTTCTACGGCCAGATGACCGATCGTGATCCCGACAAGGTCGAACTCGATATGCCCCTGGATCTAACCTTCAGGAAGATGGGCGAAGCGGAAGGATACTATAGCTACTTCTGGAAATGTCGGCCAGTTAGATAGACTAAAGAAGGAGGATAACAGTGAGAGTAGATGCGATAAAAGATAAAGTGGCCATTATCGGCATGGGTTGCACAAAATTTGGTGAAAACTGGAATATGAGCGTGGAGGATATGCTCATTGATGCCGTTTATGAGGCTTATGCTGATGCAGGAGTAGAAACAAAGGATATTGAGGCAGCCTGGTTAGGCAGCGTTGGTTCCGCCTTTACGGGGGAGACACTGGGCAGACCGCTCAAGCTAAAATACAAGCCGATAACGAGAATAGAAAATGCCTGTGGCACCGGTATGGACACCCTGAGAAATGCCTGTTTTGGCGTGGCCTGTGGTCTTTATGATATAGTCCTGGTGGCTGGTGTGGAAAAACTGAAAGACAGCGGTTACGCTGGCCTGCCGGAGTTTTTTTTCCACCCCGTCTACGGTCAGGGTTTTACTGCTCCAGGCAGGTGGGCGATGATTGCCACCAGGTACTTTCAAACCCATGGTATAAAACCGGAGGAAGGCAAGAGGGCCCTGGCTAAGATAGCCGTAAAAAACCACCATAACGGCACCTTTTCACCAAAGGCGCACTTCCAGAGAGAGATCACACTGGAACAGGCTCTCAATGCACCCACCATTGCCTGGCCGTTGGGTCTCTTCGATTGCTGTCCGACAACCGATGGTGCAGCCGCAGCCATCATCTGTTCGGCGGATATAGCCAAATCCTTTAAGGATGATTATGTCCTGGTGAAGGGTTTTGGTGTAGCTATGGGGCCCTGTCTGGGCAAGGAAGACATAGATTATAAATATGATCACCTGCCGGAGACGGAAGCCGCCGCCAGACAGGCTTATGAGGCGGTAGGGATAAAGAACCCTCGTAAAGAGATCAGTGTGGCCCAGGTTCATGATTGTTTTACCATTGCCGAACTGACTGAATACGATGCACTTGGTTTTTGCGAGCGGGGCAGGGCGGTGCAGGAAGTAGAGGCAGGTACGTTTACCCTGGAGGGAGAACTCCCTGCAAATACCGATGGCGGCCTGAAGGCCTTTGGCCATCCCTTAGGCGCAACCGGCCTCAGGATGTGCAATGAGTTGTACCTACAGTTAAGAGGTAAGGCCGGCCCCCGGCAGGTGAAAAACCCCTCTTTGGGTTTGGCCATGGCACAGGGTGGACATCCCGGGATGCTTCTGCCGGTTATAACTATCTTAGGTTGCCGGGACTGACATAAAACATTAGTCGTAAGTCATAAGTCGTAAGTCGTGAGACATAAGACATAAGACGGAAGACGTATGACGTAAGAAAGGGAGGTTGTAAAAATGGGTGAAAGACTAAAAGGTAGGGCAGCCGTGGTTACCGGCGCCGGTGGGGGAATTGGTCGGGAAATATCGCTGGCTTTGGCGGCAGAAGGCGCCAGCGTAGTGATTGTTGATCCGGGGGTGGCCAGGGACGGAAGTGGCACGGACCTTGCCCCAGCGGATAAGGTAGTTTCCGAGATCAAGGCCAAAGGTGGCGCCGCCGTGGCGAATTACAGTTCCGTAACCGATTTTAAGGTTGCCGAAGAGATAATCAAGAGTTGCGTACAGAACTTCGGTCGGGTGGATATTGTCATTAATTGCGCTGGTGTCTTGAGAGAACGTATGATCTGGAATATGACCGAGGAAGATTGGGATTTAGTAATTGCCGTACACTTAAAAGGCACCTTTAATCTCTGTCGTCACGCCTGTGTGAAAATGAGAGAACAGGGCTTCGGCAGAATAGTGAACTTGACATCTGATGCCTGGCGGGGTACGGTTGGACAGTGTAATTACGGAGCTGCTAAAGGCGGCATCGTGAGCCTGACCAGGGCGATTGCCCGGGAAATGGGCCGCTACGGTGTTACTGCCAACTGTATTGCCCCCATTGCCGCTACCAGGATGACCATGACCGAAGAGGTAAAGGCCGGTATGACAAAGAGATTGGAAAGTGGCCTGATTACCAAAGCTTTTTATGATTCCTTCATGGCCATGCCAGGGCCGGAATATGTTCCCCCCATGGTGGTTTACTTAGTCAGCGAAGCAGCGACCAATATCAACGGGCGGGTGTTCCATGTGGAAAAGGGCAGAATTGCCATTTACTGTGAGCCGGTAGAAACGCTGGCCATCTATAAGTCTGTCGAGAATGGCATGTTCCGGGTTGAAGAACTGGAGGAGTTTGTGCCCAAGACCCTCCTTACCGGTTATATTAACCCGGCACCGGCTGAAAAGCACAAGGCTAAATAGGGGTCAGGGATCAGGAAAACTTGCGGGAGAAAAGGAAAATTTGCACTACAGGACTCCTTGTTCGAATCTTAGAGTATTCGAACTTTAGAGCCAGAAGGAGGTAAAAACTTGAGGAGATACGAAACTATATTTATTGTCCAGGTTGATCTACCCGACGATGAAATTGTGGGGGTGATTGAACGATACAGGACGATCATCACAGACATGAAGGGTATTGTGGTTAAAATCGAGAGATGGGGCCAGCGAAAACTTGCCTACGTGATCAAAAAACAAGCAAAGGGGTATTACATTTTTATTGATTTCGTGGGTGTTAGTGCTGTCGTTACTGAGTTGGAAAGAAATTTCAAGATTGACGACAGGATCTTGAAATTCATCACGGTGAAAAAAGAAGATAAAGTTGATCTTCAGAAGATTGAAAATGAGATAGCCGCTGCCGGTAAGAAGGTAAAGGAGGAAGAAGTCTCCCTCCCGTCTGAGATAAAAACCACCGCAACCGAAACTGGTAAGCTGGAGGAGACGGTTACAGAAACTAAAACGAACGGAGGGGGTGAAGAATCTGCCCTGTCAGGAGGGGGTACAGAAAAAGAAGAGGATAAAGGGGGGAGTGAATAAGAGATGGCATTACCGATAAAAGGTAGAAAAGCCTCAAAACCTCAGAAGAGGTTCTTTTCGAAAAGGAAGTATTGTAAATTTTGTACGGACTCAAACCTGAAAATAGATTACAAAAATCCCCTCATCTTGAGAGACCTTCTCACTGAGAGGGGTAAGATCATGCCGAGGAGAATTACTGGAAGTTGCGCTAAACATCAAAGGGTGCTGACACTGGCCATAAAAAGGGCGAGGACGATCGCACTTCTGCCTTTTGTTGTCTCCGAGGGTTGAAGCCTCTGGGGCAGGCACAAAGGCACTGAGGCACTGAGGCACAAAGGAAATATATAGCTTGGTTTCTCAAATGAGACGTTGTTGTTTTATTTCCAGCAATATTGCTGATCGCATGCTTAGCAGTTTGAGCAAAAATAGGTGATGGGTAAACTTTGTGCCTTTGTGCCTCAGTGCCTTCTGGAAAGGGGGATTTGTATGAGGGTTATTTTGAAGGAAGACGTGGAATCTCTGGGGAAAGCGGGAGCTGCATTGAATGTAGCCGATGGCTACGCAAGGAATTTCCTGATCCCCAGGGGGCTTGCCATAGAGGAGAGTAGTAAAAATCTCAAGGCCTTAGAGCATGAGAAAAAACTTATCCTGCAAAGGGCTGAAACGAGAAGGAAGAAAGCCGAGGTGCTGGCGGAAAAATTTTCCGGGCTTAAGGCCTGCACCATCTCGCGGCGCATTGGGGAACAGGGAAAGTTGTTTGGTTCAGTCAATACAAAAGACATTGAAGAATCACTCCGCAAACAGGGCATAGAGATTGACAGAAAAAACATCATTCTCAGGGAACCGATCAGGTCTCTCGGCGAATTTCCTGTGAGGATTAAATTAGATTCCGGTATTACAGCGGAGGTTAAGATCACGGTTGTAGGTGAAGCCGAGGAATAGATGAAAGACATTGATACCTCTTTACACAGGGTGCCCCCCCAGAATATCGAGGCTGAACAGTCCATTCTCGGGGGAATCCTCCTGGAAAACCAGAGTTTGAACACTGTCCTGGAAGTAGTAAATAGCAGTGATTTCTACAGTGAATCCCATCGCAGGATATTTGCTGCCATCCTTGAACTTGCCGATAAAGGCGAACCGAGTGATCTGATCACCCTCAGTAATATTTTAAAGGAAAAGAAGCAACTGGATATCGTGGGGGGGATGGCCTATCTGGCTTCCCTTGTTGACAACGTCCCATCGGCAGCCAATATAGCCCACTACGCAAAAATTGTGAAGGAAAAGGCGATTCTGCGCAGGCTCATCGGGACGGCTACCGATATCCTGAGCAAGAGTTACGATACCGGGGCAGATGTAGATAATGTCCTGGATGAGGCAGAACATGCCATCTTCGAGATATCTGAAAATAAGATCAGGCCCGCCTTCTTCCCCATCAAAGACCTGATCAAGGATAGCTTCAAAACCATCGAGAGACTTTTTGAGAGAAAAGAACTTGTCACCGGTATTCCCACCGGTTTTGAAAAAGTTGACGAGCTGACTTCAGGGCTGCAAAAATCTGACCTGATCATCATCGCCGGTCGGCCCAGTATGGGAAAAACCGCCCTTGCCCTTAATATTGCCAGGCATGCGGCAGTGGAAGCCGGTATTCCCGTCGCCGTGTTTTCCCTCGAGATGGCAAGAGAACAACTCGCCATCCGCCTGTTGTCTTCGGAGGCCAGGGTGGACTCTCTGCGGATCAGGAGAGGATTCCTCGGAGAGACAGATTGGCCCAAATTGACTACTGCCGCCGGTAGGCTCTCCGAGGCTCCCGTATTTATTGATGATACACCGGCTATGATGGTTCTTGAGATGAAGGCAAAGGCAAGAAGACTAACGGCCGAGGCTGGCCTTGGTTTGATTATCCTCGATTACCTCCAGTTGATGAGAAGTGGAACAAACAAAGATTCGAGGGAACAGGAAATATCGGAGATCAGCCGTTCTCTGAAGGCCCTGGCGAAGGAATTGAATGTCCCGGTGGTAGCCATTTCACAGCTTAACAGAAGAGTAGAGGATCGTCCTAACAGACGACCGCAGATGGCTGACTTGAGGGAATCGGGAGCTATTGAACAGGATGCAGACCTGATTGCCTTCATTTACAGGGATGAGGTCTACAATAGATCAGAGGATAATCCGGAAAAGGGTATGGCGGAGATTATCATCGGAAAACAGAGAAATGGTCCGACAGGTGTGGTAAAGCTGGCCTTTCTCGAAAAATACACCCGCTTTGAAAACCTTGCCCTTTCCGGTGAGACTTCCTAAGCTTCCAGCAATTCCGGTTCCCCTCCCAGATGCGGGATGGCAAGACGCAGCTTTTTAAGTGCTTGCTTTTCAATCTGCCTTGCCCGTTCCCTCGTGATATTGTAACGATTACCGATTTCCTGGAGGGTCTCTGGATTGTCCGCCATAACTCGATTTCTGATGATATAACCCTCTCTCTCATTGAGCTTTGCCAGCGCCCCGGCGATGTTCCTCTTGACCAGATCCCCATGCTCCTTTTTGATCAGCATCGTTTCCTGATCTTCGCCTCCGTAGGGTAAACAACCAATAATCGTCCTTGATTCATCTTCACTATCTATGGGGGCATCCAGTGAAAGGTCTCGGTGAGTCAGGCGAAGGTCCATTTCCTTGACTTCGTCCTCTTTAACTCCCAGAGATTCTGCAATTTCTCTGAATTCGGGCAATTTCTGGGAAAGAGCTTCGAGTTTTTTCTTTGCCTCACCCAGTTTGAAGAATAACTTCCTCTGGGTCTGCGTGGTTCCGATCTTAACGAGGCTCCATGACCTGATGATGAAATTCTGGATATATGCCCTTATCCACCAGACCGCATAGGAGAGGAGTCTGTATCCCTTATAGGGATCGAATTTCTTCACCCCGCGCATGAGACCGATATTCCCCTCTTGGATCAGATCGGCAAGCTTGACTCCGTAATTCCTATATTCATGGGCAATCTTGACCACAAATCTTAAGTTTGAGACAACCAGTTTCTCGGCGGCCTCCATATCATTATATTTCCTGAACCTGACAGCCAGTTGGAACTCCTCATCTGCCTTCAGGATGGTAAAGCGGTTGATCTCCGCAATATATAATTCAAGGGAACTGGTAATCGCAGGCAATTTCATCCGGTGTTCCTCCATTTTTCCAGTAATTCCACTATCTTAAATTATATGACGATATTTTGCCATTAGTCAAGATTTTTCTTTACTCTTGACAGATTTTTCTTTACTCAGGGATCAGGGATCAGGGATCAGAATTGCCTTTCGTGCTCCTTGTACCCCTTGTACCCCTCGTACCCCTCGATTACTTTGTGAGGGAAACGGAAAATTTTCTCTCCTTTTTCTCTCGCCCCTCACAATTGGTCCTCATCTGTTATATTAAAATCTCAGGGTTGCTTTACATCTCTTCGGATTAAGCAGAAGGTTGAGCCCATCGAGGGCACTTCTTACATGAATATCTGATGCCATCAGTGCATCCACCGCACAGCCTTCACCCTCGGAAACAGCTATACCGATCCTTGCCGCCTTCAGCATCCTCCTGTCATTTTTCCCGTTGCCAAAGGTGACAACATGTTCCGTACCGAGCCTTCCGATATATTCCTCTTTCTGAATATCATGGTCATCACCGGAAAGTATCCGGATGATGCAATTTACCTCTTTTAGTTCTGCTCGGGCCATACCAAAGGTATCAGCAGTCAGTATGTGCACCTTTAGAAATTCTGCTATCCTGTTGAGGTGTTCCTTTACCGCCGGTAAAAGTCTTCCGCCGACCGACAGGGTGCCTGTAAAATCTGAAACCAGGTGCTCCAGGACGACAGGCCCAAAACCGGGAATATCAATCTCAAGCATGGTAACCTCCAGAACGTGCAAAGGGGCGAACTTAATCCCCCTTTACTCCCACTCAATCGTACTGGGTGGTTTTGAGCTGATGTCGTAGACGACCCGGTTCACCCCCCCTCACCTCATTGATGATGCGGTTAGAGATCCTGCCGAGAAGGTCATAGGGCAGCCTGGCCCAGTCCGCCGTCATGGCATCGTCACTCGTTACGGCGCGTATAGCCACGACATGCTCATAAGTTCTCTGATCCCCCATAATCCCCACCGTCCTCAGCGGCAGGAGGACGGCGAGTGACGCGGTAATATGTTCTTTGGGCTTGAATATCCAATAGTAGGACTTGAAATGGATATCACTTACCTTTGAACATAGGTTCTCTTTTCTCTATCCTCGCCTTTACTCCCTCTTTTACATCTTCCGTCTGGAAACATAAAATCTGCCCTTGCAGCTCGTTTTCTAATGCTTCTCTTAGATTAGTATCAAGAGCTTTGTTTATCGCCTTTTTGGCAATCCCAATCGCTATTGGTGCACACTTTGCTAACTTCTTCGCAAATTCCATCATTGCTGATTCTAACTCTCCTGCCGCTACAACCTTATCCACCAGTCCTATCTTCTCCGCCTCCCTCGCATCTATCATATCACCTGTAAATATCAATTCCTTTGCCTTAGAAACCCCTACCAACCTTGCCAAGCGATATGTCCCACCAACGTCAGGGATGAGTCCAAGCTTAGTGTAGGTCATTCCAAATCTCGCTTCTTCTCCCGCTATTCTAAAATCACAAGCTAAAGCGAGGTCACAGCCGTTCCCTAAGGCATAACCATTCACTGCTGCTACCACTGGTTTCTCTATCCTCTCCAACATAAAAGTCTCCTGTATCTTACTCATAATTGCTCTTAGCTCCGTTTGGTTCATCCCTAAAATTTTCCCCCCATACTTGAGGTCTAAACCTGTGCAGAAAGCCCTTCCTGCTCCCGTTATTATCACCACTCGCACATCATTGTCAGTGCGAACATCCTCAGTTGCTATCCATAGTTCTTCGTATGTCTTCTCATCCAAAGCGTTCATCGCATCCGGGCGGTTTAATATTAGTTTCGCTATACCCGCCTTCTTCTCCAAAATTATATTTTCTAAATCTTTCATCGCTTTTCTCTCCTTTCTTTTCAAATACCGGTGTTGTTTTATGTTACATTTTGTTGCTCACATGGTTAAGTCCTCTAATCAGATACTCAAAAGCCGGCGACAGTATACAGTATGGGACAGTATTGTACAGTATTGGGACAGATCTATTTTTGGGATTTCTTTAAGTTTATAGTTCCACAGGCCTTCTGAGTAACTTCAAAAAAGTTACTCCTTGATAAACCGCCCCAGCGGGGCGTGGGTCGCTAACGTGGAGGTCGGTTACCGAGCGCAAGCGAGGTCCGCTGGACCGATTTGTTGGCTGCATATCTCCGTCGAATTCTCAGGCCCGTGCTCGACTTTGCCAGCGTCAAGCAAGCGCGCCTCAGTTGAATGACCTGTCTCAGCCGGAGTGTAATAGCAGCCGGACTCATATCAATCTTCATCTATAATACTCCTGAGATATTCAATATCGTCTTGATCCTGGCCGCTCCTACGAAAGGACTTCAAGAGAATCAAACCTTCAGGCGAGACAACGCTGAGGGTACCACCTTCCCATCCCACCTTCGTGCGACTTTCCCATGCCTGCTCTATCTCGGGCGTCACGATGAGTAAGTCCAAAACCAGCGTCTCTCCTGTGTCTGGCTCGATTTTACTGACGCGGTGGATATGTACCTTACCCCCGTGGAACTCCATCGGCAGTGCGCTCATGGTGAACCCCAACTCGTGGACCGCTCGCTTCGACCTGTTAAGTGAACTCGACTCGATCATTATATCAACGTCGAGAGTGGCCCTTGGAAGAGCATACACGGCCATGGCCAATCCGCCGCAAAGAGCATACTCGATTCTCTCTTCATCAAGTTTCGTGACCAGCCTTTTAAGCTCGTCTAAGACATCCATGCGATCTTTCCTTGCAGCCAACGCTCCGCATAACCGGCTGGCAATGGAGCGCAGCGGAATTGCCAGTCCGAGTTGATGCGATTGTTAGGGGTTTATTTTCATATTTTCATGCCGTCTTGTCTTTCTCATGTTTTGGACGTTTGGTTAAATATTTAACTAACCGACCAATTATTATACCCCATATCAACCCCTGAATAACACCTCCCAATGGTTTTGGCGGGTCTTGCGCGAACGAAAACATGGCGAAAAAAAAGCAGAAGGTCACAATTGCTGCGATCCAACCTGCTCGATTACCCCTCCAGACTGATTCCGCGTTAGGTTTTAATATATAAGAAGATATATAGCCTTGGTCCTCTGCAGATTTTTTTAACATTTGATAGGCATATGCCGGACCAAGAAATGATAGAAACCCAGATATGCTGACCCAAAGGAATGGGTTTTTCCCGATAAGTCGTGCACAAGACCATAAGTGAGTCCAATAATAGAAAAAAATAATAATATATCCACAAAAAGCATATGCCGCGAGAGCCTCACTGAAAGAATATGCAATAACAATAATAATGAATCCTACATACACTAATAATACCTGTCTTTTGAATTCTTTAAAGCAA
>JASEGZ010000032.1 GCA_030018935.1 Syntrophales bacterium | reverse complement strand
ACAGTGTTCTTAAAACAGGCCGCATAGTTTTTCAAAGAGCTAAAGTGTTACGAAATTATTAAAAGTGTAAAAAAGTTACAGGATGGGCTTACAAGTATTCAGAATTCTTTTGAAAAGTTCTACAGAAAATATGAAGAGATCGGCAAACATATCGAGAAGGCCCATAATGCCTATCTTATTGGCAACAGCCACATTGAGATATATAAGCGTAGGTTGGATAGTACACTTAAGTTGGAAGAATTCCAGGAAGATGTTGAGTTACTGACAAAAGACTCGACAGGTGATTAAATAGAAGTGTCAGAAAAAGCATTGGTGGAGATGAGGGGGATCGAACCCCTGACCTCGGCATTGCGAACGCCGCGCTCTCCCAACTGAGCTACATCCCCGACATTCTATTTTCATAAGCGTTCAGCAATCAGCCGTCAGCTATCAGTAAGACAGGTTTTAGCTGATAGCTGACGGCTGATTGCTTACGGCTCACCATATATTATCCGGTTGGTATCTGTCAAGAAATTTGCACCGTCTTTTGTGATTCAGACACTGGACTTCAGACATTAGACTGAAGGGGAGGAAATGCTCAGAGATTACTCAAAGATAAAGGGTTAATTTCCTATATAGAAAAGTCTGGCGTCTAAAGTCTGAAGTCCAGTGTCTGAATCGCAGCACCGTCTTGGAATCTGATAAAATGCCTGGTAGGAAAAAGGCTTTTTATTCTTGACAACCACTGTTTTTTATTATACTCCCCCTTATCTGAAGCGGACCTTCAGAAATCAAACAGATATACTGTTTTAGTTTGGAAAACAGAGGGAATCTTAACATACAACCGTAAAGGAGTCCTACTATGGCAAAAATCGATGCCTTTTTCCAGTTGATGCATGAACAGGGTGCCTCAGACCTGCACCTTGTGTCCGGGCAGCAGCCGGTCATCAGGATACGGGGTGAGATGGAACGGATAAAGTTTGATGTGCTAGAGAATGATGGCTTGAAGGCTATGCTCTATGAGATCGCACCCGAACATAAGATCAAGCAATTTGAAGAAACCGGAGATGTAGATTTTGCCTATGAGATCCCCGGGCTTGCCCGGTACAGGGCCAATTTCTTCGAGCAAAAATTTGGTGTGGCGGCTGTTTTCAGAGAGATCCCCAGTAAGATAGCATCTGCCCAGGAGTTAGGCCTCCCCCCTGTCGTTTCCAAGCTGGCCACTCTCCCGAGGGGTCTCGTACTGGTGACAGGACCTACGGGAAGCGGAAAATCAACAACCCTTGCGGCTATCATTGATGAGGCAAACCGTACCCGTAAGGATCACATCATTACCGTTGAAGATCCTATCGAGTTTGTTCACCAGAGCCAGAGCTGTATTGTAAACCACAGGGAAGTCGGTATCCACACCAAGAGCTTTGCTGCTGCCCTTCGTGGTGCCCTACGTGAGGACCCGGATATCATCCTGGTGGGCGAGCTGCGTGATCTTGAAACCATATCCCTGGCCGTCGAAGCCGCATCCACGGGACACCTTGTCTTTGGCACCCTCCATACCACGAGTGCTGCCAAGACCGTTGATCGGGTTGTAGAGGTTTTCCCTGCCGAGGAACAGATGCAGATCAGGTCTACCCTGGCTGACGGTATCCGGGCGGTCATTTCCCAGGTCCTCTTCAGGCGGATTGACAAGAAGGGACGTTGTGCAGCCCTTGAGATCCTGATTGCCAACTCGGCGGTACGGAACCTGATCCGGGAGTCCAAGACCTTTCAGATCCCTTCTATGATTCAAACGGGCAAAAAATACGGTATGCAACTGTTAGATGATGGCATCATGGATATCTACAACCGGGGCTGGATCAGTGTAGATGAGGCATACATGAAGTGTAACGACAAGACTCGGTTCAGGCCCTTTTTAAAATCGCCACCTACAGATTTTACCGAAGTGTAACGGTTGAATGGCAGTGCAACAATCTGCCCGTCGTCAATAGTGCGGCATCCATGTCGAGGAAAGCGTGATGAGAAAACAGGAAATTGATTATATACTGACCAAAATGCTCGATGCCCATAAAAATGTCTCTGACTTGAACATCACGGTGGGTAAGCATTTTCAGGTGGAAAGCTCCGGACAATTGACCGGTGTGGAGCTTGATCCTCCCCTTCAGACGCTAACCCCTTTTCAAACGGAGATATTCGCCCTGAACCTGATAAACCAGGACCGCCGTCTCTTAGAGACACTCGTCACGCAGGGTTCATGCGATTCTTCTTACGAACTACCCGGCAAGGCCCGCTTCCGGGTCAACATCTTTTCCCAGCGGGGGAATTACTCCGTCGTCCTCAGAAAACTTGAGACCAGAATTCCCACCTGCGAGGAATTGAATCTTCCCGAGGCCTTTTACAAGATAGCGAAGGAGAAAAACGGGATTATCCTCGTCACCGGCGCAACAGGTAGTGGTAAATCCACCTCACTGGCTGGGGTATTAAACGAGATTAACGAGCAGCAATCCGTTCATGTCGTTACCCTTGAGGATCCGGTGGAATTCGCCCATCCTCATAAGAAGGCAACCTTTAACCAGCGGGAGATGGGAACCGATTTCGACACCTTTGCCAATGGTCTTCGTGCCGCTCTCAGACAGGCGCCAAAGGTCATCCTCGTGGGCGAGATGCGGGACAGGGAAACTGTGGAGATCGGCCTCTCCGCCGCAGAAACGGGGCATCTTGTGTTGAGCACGCTTCACACGGTTGATGCCGGTCAGACGATTAATCGGATACTGGGTATGTTTTCCACAGAGGAAGAAAACCAGGTGCGGATCCGTCTGGCTGATACGGTGCGCTGGATTGTATGCCAGAGACTTCTCCCCAAAGAGGGTGGGGGCCGGGTGGCAGCCTTTGAAGTCATGGGCACAAACCTGCGTGTCAAGGATACCATCCTGCATGGAGAATCAGAGGGAAAAATGTTTTATGAGATTATCCAGGCAGGCAAGGCCTTTGGCATGATTACATTTGACGATTATATTGTCGAGTTGTACAAGAATGGTCTTGTCAGTGAAGATACTGCCAAGGCCTATGCATCCAACAAGGGGATTGTTGGCCGTGGCATTGATTCGGTAAAGAGCGCCAGGGGAGAGGCCACAACAGATATTAGTAAGCTTGAAGTTGATACTGATTATGGAAAACCGAAAATGAAATGGTAGCCGCAGTAACCGCAGGCTTTAGCCTGCGTTATGCTGTGTTATACGAGCCTGAGCCAGCAGGAAAAGGGATACCATGGAAGAGGAGAAGACCCTTTTAAGCGAGGTGGCATCAGATACGTACGATGCCGCAGATAGGCCGTTTGATTTTCTCGAGACAGGCGGTGAAACAGCCTTGATCTGCGAACCCGATCCATCTACGAGGGAAAAGATCAGCAATATCCTGAAGAGCCTCGGCTACCGGATTACAGAGCCAACATCCGCACGTGATGCCCTCAAGAGGATGCGGTTTCATGTCTATGATCTGGTTGTCTTGAATGAAAATTTTGACACGGGGGATGCGGACAACAATGATGTGCTCAATTATTTAAGCAGCCTTTCCATGAGTATTAGGAGACAGATCTTTGTGGCCCTTGTTAGTGATAGATTCCGCACCATGGATAACATGGCGGCCTTTAACAGGAGCGTCAATATTGTCATCAACCCAGAAAGCATAGATGATATTGGCCCGATCATCCAGCGTGGCACTACTGACAACACGGCCTTTTATCACGTCTTCCGGGAGATACTCAGGAAAAAGGGACGGATCTGATTTCTCATCTTAGGGATCCGGCCCTCTGGCGGGCCGCCGCCGCTGTTTCCGCTTCCTTGAGCTTTCCCTGCCCTCAGATATGCCCCACCCAGCTCACCGAGTAACCCCATATCCTCTTCAAAAGAGCCTGTATCCACCGCAGAGACGCGAAGGACGCAGAGATAGATGTTTTTCTCTTTGCCGTTGAGAGGACGGCAAAGAGAAACTACTCAGCTTTTTGTTTTCCGGCCTCTCAACGGCAAACAAAAAAAGAGGTAACCTCTGCGTACTCTGCGCCTTTGCGGTGAAAAAGCCCAACCGCACAGGTTGAAAGTCTTTGACAGACAACGGCCGTTTGTAGTACTCTTTTTTACCCCCTCATAAGGGGAGATAAATGGAGGTAACCGATCATGGCGAAGAAATTAACTCTGTACAACGATATCCCCTGCCGTTATTTTTTTAAATCCGGTAAAAAGAACACGAAAGCGGTAATGGAAGCTGTTTCAAGACGGTGCAGGGAGCTTTCGATCGGAAAGGTCCTGGTTGCTACATGCAGTGGGAAGACCGCATTCGAGGCTTTAAAAGCCCTTGATCCAGGTATTAAGATCATTGCTGTAACCCATGTGACGGGGTTTGTGAAACCAGATTTTCAGGAGTTGAGCGACATGGACCGGCAGGAGTTACAATCAAAGGGCGTGACGGTGCTGACCTGCCAGCATGTCTTTGGCGGGGTTGGTCGTGGTGTGAGAAGGAAACTCGCCACATATCAGGTAGATGAAATTATGGCCTATACCCTTCGTATATTCGGCCAGGGCACCAAGGTGGCCATCGAATTGGCCCTGATGGCCGCTGATGCTGGTCTGGTGAGAACTGATGAAGATGTGATCTCTATCGGAGGCACTGCCGGCGGCGCCGATACCGCTCTGGTCATCCAACCGGCCAACAGCGCCGATATCTTTGCTCTAAAAGTGAAAGAGGTGATCTGCAAGCCTGCAGTGTTTTAAGAGGAGAAGGATAATGAGAAAGATGTTCTGGATAATCCTCGGCATTGTTTTATTGTGGTCTATCCCCGGATGGGCTGAGAACTATACAGTAAGGGGAGAGATGGTGTCGAATATAAGTTATGAACTGCGGGAACGGGTAACAGCCGGTGAGGGTATCAGGAAATTAGCGCTGAGCTTTGTATTACCCCAGACCTTTCAATCGCCTACCTATTGCCAGGAAGTCAGGGCAATTGACCTTGCTTTTTCGCCCGAACCGGAGGAGAAGAAAACCAGTGCCGATGAACGGGGCAACCAGATTGTTGTCGCCACCTGGGCGAAGTCCCCTGATGTCATTGATGTTCGTCTTTCCTTCAATGCCGTAAACAGGACCGGCCTGCAGGCTCTCGAGACCCAGGCCCCATTTCCTGTTTTAAGGATAGATCAGGGGATCAGGGATTATCTCAAGCCGACTCAGCAGGTACAGGCCGATCATCCCTGCATCCGTGAACTGGCTTCCCGGCTCACTGATGGTGTCAAGACCGAGTTTGATGCTGTGCAGAGGATTATTTCCTGGGTGGTGGATCATGTGCATTATGTGAATCCCCCAGCCCGGTACGATGCTGTCTACTCTCTCGAATCAGGTAAGGGAAATTGCCAGAATTTTTCCCATCTAAGCGCTGCCCTGTTGAGGTCTGTGGGGATTCCGGTTCGGATTATCAATGGCATTACCCTGAAACAACCTTTTGATGTTACCTGGCAGAAAGGTGTCCTCACGTTCAAGATGGGACAGGGCCGCCATTCATGGATCGAAGTCTGGTTCCCCGATCTCGGCTGGGTGCCTTTCGATCCTCAGAATTCCCAGCTTTTTGTTTCCAACCGCTTTATCAGGGTCGAGGTGGGCGTTGACAACAACGAGACTAAAAATGATGGTCTCCTGCGATGGTCGCAAACCGGGGAAGCGGCGGTAAAACCAAAACTCCAGGAGGTCATCAGTGCCGATTTCAAAACCGATCAGGTCAGGGTTCAGGGGGACAAACAGTCCTACGGGCCCAGGAACATTCTTCTTTCCCCGGAGGTGAAGGCGTCCTTCAAGCAGGTTGAGGTAAAGCCTCCCCCGCCTCCGCCGGTAATCCCGGAGGCTGAGAAGCGGGAACTTCGTTATGAGGTGCCTTTTATTTTTGGTAACCTCGAATTTCCCGAAGATGTTGATTTTGCGTTTCCCCGGGTAACCAGTGCCTCCGGTGCAGATCAATTTGAAATGACCCGTAATTTTCTGGTGGAGACTGCTGAATATGTGACCACAAAGGTCACCCAGTATGCCCAGGTTGTCGTCTTGAGGAAACCGGTGAAGCTCCAGAAAGTTGGCCTGGCTCTCCATAGCTTCGGTGGCGATGGTTGGCTCTGGGTGGAGATCTTTTCCGACAGCCATGGCAAGCCGGGGGCACCCATCAGCATCAGCAACATCATTGGCGTGGAGCAATTCTCTCTTAAACCGGGATACCGCTGGGCTGACTTTGATTTCAGCCGGGATAATCCGATTCTCATGCCTGGTTCCTACTGGATCGCCCTGGGTTTTACCGGAAGTCCCATCGTAAACTGGTTTTATACTTACGGCAAACCGGTGGGACCCGCGGACGGAACCCGCTATAAAGGCATCTTCGAGAATGACTGGAGTGGTGCCCTGAATTATGAGTTCAATTACCGACTGATTGGCCTCACGGTGCAGTGAAACCGTAAGGTGGCAAGATCTCTCTGCTAACCCCTCGAGACCTTTGAAAATTGACTTCACAAGGGCTCAAAATCTTTTTTCGACCATGCATCATTTAGTTTCGCTGCGATGGCAGAGCCCCCCTCCCCGAAAAAATCTTTGATTAGCTACGCTGAATCTTCGATCCAGCTCTGCTGATTCTGCAAATTCGCCCTTTCACGAAGCCAATTTTCAATTTTTCAAAGGTTTACCCAGGTTACAAGGTCATTTAGAGTTGTCCTTTCTCGCGCAAAATGGTTCACCGGTGAATCCCAGTCAGGATATCCGAGGGCAACGCCGATGACAACAGATTTATTTTCAGGGATCTTCAATGATTTTCTCAGGACATCCGGGTATCTAACAGAGGCTGCCAAGATGCAGGTACCCAGTCCCCTGTTGTGGGCAAGCAGGCAGATTGTTTGTAAGATAAGCCCTACATCGAGCATGGCATATTCAACGACTAAACTCTTGTCTATGCAGAAAAGGATCAGGCATGGGGCATTGAAAAAGGAGTACATATCAGCGTTATACTGGAGTCGTCCCTGATGGTCTTCCCGGGCAATGGATAGGGAGGTCAGGACGCTTTTCCCTACCTCCGTATATCTCTTTTTCAGGGCTTCGGGCCATTGCTCCGGCATCTTGATTTCTGGTGAGGGCGATACACCCTCCAGTAACTTCTGGCGATTCGCCTCTCTGAGTCTTTTTAGGGCTTCCCCGGTTACCACGTAAATTTCCCAGGGCTGGGTGTTGCCCCATGACGGTGCCCAGCGTGCATCTTCGAGGATTTCACGAACGATTTTTTCTGGAACTTCATCCGCTTTAAACTTACGTATGCTTCTTCTCTGCTGCATGGCTGTCCTTGTATCCATCTTATGCCTCCATAATGACTCCATGATTGGTGAGATAGTAACGCTATGCGCGAGAGAATTATAGAGGGGAAAAGAAATCTTGTCAAAGCATTTGCATGCGGGGTTTCCGTTCACCGCATGGATAAAATGGGCATTATCCAGAGCTCTCAACCTCTCGTTTTTGTCATTTTATTCTTTTAAGCCTGTTCAATACTAATTAAGACTAACCCTACAACGACATTTCTGTTGAACTATAAAACTTGATCTGCTATATCTTTCGGGAAAAGCTGATTGCCGAACTTTGCCGCCAGATAGGTCAACAGAAAATCGTTTTTAGCTGGACTGTGGTTTAAAAAAAATCTGGCCTTACCCCATAGGGATAAGCTGCTGCTCATTGACAAGACGAATCGAAAAATTTCCATCAGCCATCAGGCGGAACTTCTGGACATCTCCCGGTCCAGCATCTACTATGAACCGGTGGTAAATGAGTACGATCTGCTGCTCATGGGGGCACGATCACATGTACTAAAAAACAAAAAAACTGCCCCAGAGTGTAACTTAATTTTTCAAAAAAATTGTCTTGACAATTAGGTCCACCTTATCTTTACCTTGTCATGAGTTTTAATTTCTGGTATTTAGTATCAAATGACATTCGGCCTTCCTCAGAGAGGAAGTGAAAGTTTACACAAAAGGTAGCATCAAATGGAAGAAGACCAGGCGATAAAACTGGCAAAAGAAGTCTTGAGAACAGAGGCCGAAAGCATCCTCCATCTTGTTGATAAAGTGGACCACAATTTTGTCAAAGCGGTTGACATTATCTATAGATCAAAAGGCAGGGTTATCGTAACCGGGATAGGCAAATCTGGACTGGTGGGGAAAAAAATAGTGGCTACCCTGACCAGTACCGGTACTCAGGCCATCTTTCTCCATCCCGTGGAGGGTATGCATGGAGATATCGGCATTGTTACAAAAGATGATGTCATGCTTGCCATCTCTAACAGTGGAGAGACATATGAGCTCAATATGCTCATTAGTAATATTCGAGAGATCGGCACAGTTTTGATCACCTTTACCGGCAGTCCCTCCTCGACCCTTGCCCGATCCAGTGATGTGGTGATTGATGTGGGTGTTGAAAGGGAAGCCTGCCCCTTTGGCTTGGCCCCTACATCAAGCTCTACTGCCTCATTGGCCATGGGAGACGCCCTGGCAGTCGCCCTTATTGAAAAGAGGAATTTCAATGAGAGAGATTTTCACAAATTTCATCCTGGCGGACATCTCGGATTGCGGCTGAGGGCCAAGGTAAGGGATGCCATGATAAGTGGAACAGAAGTACCGAGAGTTTACTCGGGAGCGTTAGCCATCCAGGCAATAGAGGAAATTGACGCCAAAAATAAGGGATTTGTCCTGGTTACAGATAGAAAAAATCAGATGTTAGGAATATTAACTGACGGGGATGTACGACGCTTAGTACGGAAAGGGGAGGATTTCAAGGGCAAAACCATTGATGAGTTAATGACCCGATCTCCCAAAACGATAGAGGAAAATACCTCCCTTGCCCAAACCATAGAATACATGCAGAGGGATGAAATCACTACCCTTGTTGTCGTCAACGAGAAGAATCAGCTCAAAGGTTATGTACATCTTCATGACATCCTGGGAAGGGGGGGAACCCTGAAGATTTCAATTTCTCATTGAACCTCCCTTCCTAAGGGACGCATTCACTTGACATCGGTATTTAAACAAACCATGTAAAGAAGGAATTTCGGTCTTGAAGGGACAGTCGCTTTTTGTACATCAGAATTATTGACCAGGAGGGAAGCGATCTAATGGATTTTAAATTCGGCGAAAAGGAAGAACAGTTAAGAAGGGAAATCAGTGAATTTGCAAGAGAGGAGTTGCCACCAGATTGGCTTGCGGCCATGTTAGAAGAGGAAAACCGGGATGAGGATTGGAAATTTGCCATGACGATGTCCAGAAAGCTTGCAAAAAAGGGTTGGCTTACCATGTCCTGGCCGGTAGAATATGGTGGTAAAGGCGCTTCTCTATGGGAGCAATTCGTATATTCTGAAGAGGCAGCATACTGGGGGATACCGGGTGTTACAATGGGAATCAGCGGAGTGGACTGGGTGGGTCCCTCCCTGATGGTGTTTGGCTCAGAGGAGCTTAAGAAAAAGCACCTCCCCCTTATCGCCTTAGGAGAACCAGATGGCGTCTGGTGCACGGGCTATAGTGAACCCAATGCCGGTAGCGATTTTGCCAATATTCGAACCCGTGCTGTAAGGGATGGAGATGAGTACATCATCAATGGACAGAAGATATGGACCAGCGCCGCTCACAGGGCAAGGTGGTGCTGGCTTGCAGTCAGAACTGACCTCAGTGCCCCCAAAAAACACCAGGGGATCAGTGTTATTATTGTGGATATGAAGAGCAAGGGAGTTACGGTAAGACCCCTGATAAACTACGCTGGGTACCATATATTCAATGAGGTCTTCTTCGATGATGTGAGGGTTCCCGTGACAAATCTGGTGGGGAAGGAAAATAATGGGTGGCATCAATTGATGCACTCTCTGGGGTTCGAGAGAGGGAGTGTCGCCGGCAGGGGTTGTGGATACAACAGAAGGATACTGGACGAACTTATCCAATACACAAGAGAGAAGCATCTCTTCCGGCAGGAAGAAATCCGTCATAAGTTGGCCGATATGGCTATAATGATCGAAACACAGAGGATCCTTGTCTGTGAAACAATCTGGAAGATGAGCAGGGGAATTAATCCAGTTTACGAACCATCGAGAGACAAGGTTTACAATGACCAGATATTGGAGCGGCTGGCTATAATTGGCACGGAGATTCTGGGAATGTATTCGCAAATGGATCCACTACAGCGAAAATCTAAATGGACCAAACTCAAAGGTTGTGTGGAAGCCCTTTACTGGTTATTCCCCGGGATAGCAAGTGCTTCCGGAACCGATGAGGTGGAGATGAACATCATCGGCCAATTTGGCCTGAAATTGCCCAAATCGTATTAGATATCAGGAGGAGCGCCAGATGGATTTTGATTTCTCGGAAGATCAGATGATGATCATGGATTCAGCGAGGAAATTCCTGGAGAAGGAATGCCCCAAAGACAAAATAAGAAAGTTAAAAGAAGATGAACTGGGGTACGATCGAGAGATGTGGCAAAAGATGGTAGAATTAGGATGGATGGGGCTTATCCTGCCTGAGAAGTATGGGGGAACGGGATTGGCGTATATGGATCTGGTGGTCTTGATGGAGGAAATGGGCAGGAATATTCTCCCCGCCCCCTTCTTTCCCACAGTAGCTCTCTGCGCCCTTCCTATTCTGGAATATGGTAGCGCTGAGCAGAGGGAGAAGATACTCCCTGAAATAGCCAATGGGGAAAAGATATGGACCCTTGCCCTGACAGAAGAGTCAGCTACTTATGAAGCCTCGGGAATTGAACTTTGCGCTAATTTAGAGGGAGATTATTACCTCCTTTCCGGCACGAAACTCTTTGTCCCCTGTGCCCATGTGGCTGATTACCTGCTGGTCGTGGGCCGGACTGATCAGAAAGGAACCCCGGAGGAGGGGATCACGGTATTCATCGTGGATGCCAAAAGCCCCGGCATAAATACGGAGGTCATCCCCACTGTGGCACATGACAAGCAGTGTGAGGTAAGATTCGACAGGGTGAGGGTTCCCCGGGGCAATGTCCTGGGAGAGGTGAACAAAGGTTGGGATATAGTGGAATTTATCCTCCAGCATGGATCTGTCTTAAAATGCGCCGAGATGTTGGGTGGGGTTGAAGCGGTCCTGGAGATGACGAACAACTACGCTAAAGAGAGGGTCCAGTTTGATAAACCTATCGGCTCTTTTCAGGCAATTCAACATAAATTGGCCCAGATGCTTATCGAGGTTGAAGGATTACGGTATCTCACCTACGAGGCAGCGTGGCACATCGGCACGGGAATGCCATCCAAGTTGCTAATTTCAATGGTCAAGACAAAGGCAAATGAAGTTTACCAGCGTGTCTGTTTGGATGGTGTTAAGATCCATGGAGCAGTAGGATTCACGGAAGAACTTGATCTCGGTCTGTACTTTCTCCGTACCAAGGCCTCGGAATTTACCTTAGGGGGTGGAGGTTTCCATAGGGAAAGGATAGCCTGTGAACTGGAGCAACTTCAACCCCTGTTTATGAGGTAAGCGTTCAGATCAAATCCACCGCCTAATTTTGTAAGTAGATGATGAATTTTCTTTGTAACTACTGCGGATTAAAAATACGGGGGGTGTCAAGAACAAATGAATTGTCCGCTTTTGTAGCAAATGAATTGTCCGCTTTTTCTGCTCTTCAAGGGGTGCTATTTGAGAACAGGAGGTGAGCGGCGGATGTTCGCTTTCCTCGCCAGTTATTCTTGTGCAGGAGTTATCCACAGCCATTTTCCCGCAGCCCTTGCGGAGCATGGCGGGAAATATGGTTGTGGGTAACTCCGTTGGGTTACGCCGCCTTATTGGTTGTTACTTCCAGGAGTTCCCCTGGCATCTCTGTCCGTCTCATTTGTCACCTCCATCGGTGACTATAACAAACCGGACAGATTGTGTGCTACAAACCGGACAGATCATGTGTTACTAACACATAAAAGAAGGGGGGGGTGATGTCTGGCCAATATGATTTGCGTGAGTTCAACACAAGTCAAGTGTTAGGGGTACCTTTTTTGTAAACCTTTAATTTGAAGACCGGTGGAGCCGGTCTTAGGAGGTGGAGCATGAGTGCACAAGCGGCTAGCCCGGGAAAAGCGGGTTTGGGCATGGGAAGGTTTGCCATGCAAACATCACAAGAGATATTTGGAGCGATTTTTGCGTATTATGCAGGTCTTAAGAAAGCGAAGGAGGAAGGTAGACCGATAATCTGGGCAGACGGACTGCTACCGAGAGAGATCTTTCACGCGGTAGATGCAACAGTAGTTCATCTGGAGCACCTTCCATTCATCATGGGGTTCCAGGCTCTAGGGAGCCATTACACACAAATAGCCGAAGAGCACGGATTTTCAAAAGACGTCTGTGCCTTCCACAGGTGTTTTCTCGGGTGTGGGGTCGCCCAGGAAAACGAAAGGGAAACGGTGTGGGACCAATGGCATGTTGCACCCGACCTTATAATAGGGGGCAATTACCCCTGCATGTCTCAGACGAAGTCATTCATGTACCTGGTTGATCATTATAATATCCCATACCATTTCGTCGATGTCCCGATAAACACATGGGGGACGGAGCCTCCCGATTATGCCATTGAGTATACGGCCGGCCAGTTGAAGGGCGCTCTTGACTTCTTAGGCAGACAGGGATTCAAGGTAGACTGGGATAAGCTCAAAGAAACCGTTCGCCTTTCGAAGAAGACCCTTTTACTCTGGAAGGAAATAAACGACCTGAGAAAGATCCCCCCTACGGTTATGAGCGCAATGGATGGCCTTGTCACGGCCCTTATACTGACTCAAGTACTGCCCCCGGCGCAACTGAACACATTGTTTGAAAAGGAACTCAAAGAGCTAAAAGAGAAGAAAGAAAAAAAGGAAGCCCTCCTTGAAGACGAAAAAGCGAGATTGATGTTTGTGGGAGTACCGCTACTGTTTAACATGCAACTTTTCGATTCCGTGGAGAGATATGGCGCTGTTTTCGTCACAGAAATGGTCGAGTGTGCTACGGGAGGGGCATTCGATCCTTCGTACATAGATCCTGAGAAGCCCCTTGAGAGTCTCGCTTACAAGCTGCTTACCGATGTACTCAACCCGATAACCACCAACATGATTGAACACGTTGTGCAGGATGTGAAGGATTTTAAGATCGACGGGGTTGTATCGGTGGTCAAGAGGAGTTGCGGTCTCTTACCCGGATTTATGAGACAGATCAAAGATGCCGTCTATAAAGAGACCGGCGTACCTACCACGATCTTCGACTTAGATGGTATAGATTCAAGAGAATACGACGATGTCGCCATCAGTTCCAAACTTGATTCCTTTATCGAGACCCTGCTCGCAAGCAAAAGTTAATTCCTCAAACGAACTTGAGTTCTTACGATGGTCAAACTATGCCCACTCATTGAGAATTCACACCAAAAGGAGGTTAAACAATGGGATCTATAGATGTAATGAGGGATATCGCCAACAATCCCCAACAGATAATAAAAGATTGGAAAGCAGACGGGAAGAAGGTGGTTGGACATAGGTGTATCTATGTCCCAGAAGAGATAATCCATGCGGCCGGTATGTTGCCCTGGCCTACCTTTGGTACACCTGAGCCTATTACAAAAGCCGATTCGTATTTTCAACCGTGTGTCTGTGAGTTCATCAGGAACATTTTTGACCTCGGTATGGACCAAAAGTTTGACTTTCTCGATTATCTGGTGTTGTGCAACACCTGTGACGGAGTGAGACATCTCAAGGGCATGTGGTCCACCTATATCGATTCGGTGCCCTGTTATATGTTCAACAACCCACAGAAGCTGTACGATGAAGCAGGGCTCAAATTCTATCGTCATGAGCTGGAGAAGTTTAAAGAATTGATGGAAAACGTGAGTGGAACCAAGGTAACCGATGCATCCTTAAAGAAATCAATAGAGCTCTTTGATGAGACAAGGGGATTGCTAAAGGAGCTGAATGATTTAAGGAAGAGGGATGTACCGCCCATTTCGGGTGTCGAAGCCCTATCCATAGCGATGGCATCTGCGCTGATGCCAAAGGAAAAGGCTAACCCCCTGTTGAGACAGCTCATCGCCGAAGTGAAGACAAGAGAAATTGACGGCGCGGATCGTCCAAGGATCTTGATCACAGGAAGCATTATAGACAACCCAGGACTGATCCAGCTCGTGGAAGATATGGGAGGGATGGTGGTGGCCGATGATTTGTGTTCAACCACGAAGTACTACTGGTATCAAACGAAGCCGAATAAGGATCCGATGGATGCGATAGTGAAGTTCAACATGGAGCGGCCTGTTTGTGCGTGTATGCATCCAACGGAAAAAAGGTATGATTACCTTCATGAGCTTGCCAGGGAGTTCAACGTTGACGGTATTATCTACTTCCTAATAAAGTACTGTCATCCCTATACCTATGAATCAACAATCCATAAGGAAAAGCTGGAGGAAGAGACACCGGTTTTAGCGCTCGAAGTGGATCACAGCCTTTCTGGCTTCGGGCAGTTGAGAACCAGGGTACAGGCTTTCATAGAAATGCTGTAAAGTTAAATAAAAGAGGAGGTAGAATTGGTAATGATAACAGCAGGGATAGATGCAGGATCGCTGACAACAAAGGTTGTGCTATTGAATATGGACAGGATCATGTCGCACAAAGTGCTTCCTACCGGTGTGAATGCCTCAGAGGCTATTCAAAAGGCGATGGATGCTGTGATAGAAGACGCCAGTATTTCACTTCAGGACGTAGAATCTATTGTGTGCACAGGCGCTGGAAAGAAAAAAATTCCCTTCGAGTCAGGACGGGCAACAGAGGTGATGTGTGATGCCAGGGGTGTCCGCCACCTTTACCCAAAAGCAGATGGGGTAATCGACATCGGTGGAGAAAATTGTCGGGCCGTAAAGTGCGATGCCGAAGGAAAGGTACTTGATTTCGCACTGAATGACAAGTGTGCCTCTGGCACGGGCATCTTTTTGGATGCAATGGCCAGGGCATTACGCGTGAAACCAGAAGAGATGGGGGAACTCTCCCTTCAAGCAACACAGGATATTGAAGTTACTTCCATGTGTTCCGTCTTTGCTGAATCCGAAGTGGTATCCATGATCCACAGGAAGACACCGAAAAACGACATCCTGAAAGGCATTCATAAATCTATCGCTTCCAGGATATGTGGTCTGGCAAATAGGATTCTCCTGACGGGGGAAGTGGTTGTTATGGGGGGAATAGCCAAGAACATAGGTGTTGTCACGGCCTTGAGAGAGTTAATGGGTACGGAACTCATAGTCCCAGAAGAACCGGAGATCATAGGCGCCCTCGGCGCCGCTCTACAAGCGCAACAAGGAAGGAGGTTAAGATGATAACCGCGGGGGTAGATGTAGGGTCTTTAACAGGCAAGGCGCTTATAATGAAAGATAACGAGATACTAGGCTGGAGTCTCATTTCTACCGGGCCTGACAGTAGCGAAACCGCCAAAGAAGCTATGGATATAGCTTTAAAGGAAGCAAAGGTTTCCTTTGACGATATAGACTATATCGTATCCACAGGGTACGGAAGGGTCGTCGTCCCTTTTTCCGACAAGAATATTACGGAAATCACATGCCATGCAAAAGGGGCCTACTGGTTCTTTCCCACTGTTCACCTAATACTGGATATGGGTGGGCAGGACTGTAAGGCTATCCGCTGTGACGGAAGGGGAAAGGTCACAAATTTTGCCATGAATGACAAATGCGCTGCTGGCGCCGGAAGATCCATGGAGATCATGGCAGAACTACTGGACACCCCTCTTGCCGAGATGGGAGCCCACTCCCTCGACATAAAGGACAAATTAGCTCTCCTGAGCAGCACCTGTGTTGTCTTTGCAAGGTCGGAGGTTTTGGGATATCTCCATGAAGGAGTCCACAAAAACGATATACTCGCGGGGGCTTGCGAGGCGTTGGCAGACAGGGTTTCTACCCTGTTAAAGAGAGTTGGGATCGAAGGAGACTTCGTTATCAGTGGGGGAATTGCCAAGAATATTGGGGTGGTGAAAAAGGTGGAGGAAAAGGTGGGTCTCAAGGCAAATATATGCTTCGAGCCTCAGATAGTAGGCGCCCTTGGGGCGGCATGTTTTGCAAGGGAAATCCTTGAAAAAAAGGGGGGAAAAGACAACCACCACAAAACTTAAGGCGGTCACACTGCTATAGAGAGCTTTGCAGAAGGGGTTCATCGTGGCTCAAAATCTTTTTTCGCGTCTTGTGAGAGAAATTAATAAACCAACGAGAACAAACGGTGATATAAACATTTGTCATCGAGAAAAAATCTTTGATTCGCCACTCAGAACCCCTTTTGCAAGTTATGCAAAGGTCTCCTATAATGAACGGTGTCTCAGGGGTAATATGGATTTGGATTGGAAACCAAGAGGTCAAGAATGAGAGAGAAATTGGGAGAAATTAGCATCGATAGGATCAAAGATAAATATAAACTACCACCCATACCTGATCTGTTCGCCATAGATGATAGAGGACAGGCACAGGCCTTTAGGCATTCAATGAACAATAAGTCCTATCGTGAGTACGACAAGACCTATTACCAAGCCCATAATGCCTTCTTTGCCGATTTGGATCTCGGCCGATTGTTTAAGCAGTACTTAGATATAGATGAACTCCAGAACCCTCATGGTCAAACCGTGCAAGAGCTTTTCTTTTTTTTGCCCATCGTTACAAGCGTAGTAAGGTTTCGCCAGGATATACTACGGGACTTTATTGCAGAAGAAGGATTAAGTCAGATCATTGAAGAGGCTATCAAGACTCTCAAGAAAGGTCTTTCTGGAATTGGTTTTTCTGCCACGAGTAGGGGACTTCTATTACCTTATTCAAGATTACTAAGAGATTATGAACACGTTCTAAACGAGCTTATAGAAAAACTTGGCTCCAAGAACTCTGAGGGTTTGCGGCAGCTCTCTCAGTTTCTGAAAAAAGCGAAAGAGCATCCAGACATGAAGATCTGGAAGGATTATGATAAAAAGATCGAGGAAGAGGTGCCATTCTATTTGGGTTTAAATAGGCGGTTCGACTTTACTCCCATAGCCTTTTCCGTCTTTGGGTTTGAGAATGAATCCAGGGCATTGAGCAAAATGCTTGAGGAAGCGACTGATCGTTTCGGTAAAATACAAACAGATCGTATTGATGGCGAGAGGCTGGAGACCATGGAAGTAACCTTGAATTCTCGAAACCAGCACATCAGGATTCCACTGATGGATGCCTTTGTACAGATAATGATGCAGGTGTTTGGTAACCCCTTTGAAGGGTTAGAAGATCATATACGATACAGTATTGCTGCGTTAAATCAATTGATTTTTTATCGAAAAGCTGCCGCGCTATTTTTTCGCTTAACCGCTGAGGGTATACCTTGTGTCTTCCCGGAAGTAAGGGAGATATGTGCCCGACAAACAAAAGCCGAAGAAGTCTATAATTTCCTGATAGAAAAAGAACCGGGTCAGAAATTAGTACCCAATGATATCTTGAACGATGATAAATGGCAGGTAAATATCATTACCGGCGCAAACTATTGTGGTAAAACATGGTATATGAAAACGAGGGGGCTGATTCAATTGATGGGACAAGTGGGGCTATACGTTCCTGCAAGAAATGTCTCCTTGAGTGTAGTTGATCATGTCTTCACCCATTTTCCCGAGAAAGAAGGTGCGGGGGATATTGAGAGTAGGTACTCTTGGGAGCTTGAACGTGCTAAAAGGATCTTTACTTATGCGACCCCTTATAGCTTAGCCCTCTTTGACGAACCTTGTTCAGGCACGAGTTATCAGGAAGGGCTGTCGCAAACATGCACTTTTATAAGAATATCCCAACGGATTGGTATGACGGCATATTTTACTACCCATATGCATGAAATAGCCGAGGGTGTGGAAGAGAACAAAGGGGTGTATCCAAATTGCGAGAATCTATGCGTCGTGACCGAGCAGACGAGCCACGGGCCCCGCTATACGTATAGAGTTGTAGCGGGAAGGGCTGGTCATAGTGGAGCGGCTCAGTTAGCAGAAGCCAAAGCATGCGATGAAAGAGCTTTACAGAAGCTACTGGACGGAAGAATACTCACCAACTCTCTGCCACTGCTTTAACCGAAGTTATCGTCAAACCGAATGCGATAGGGTGTGTCAGGCGAAAATCTTTCTTTTGAGAGAGGATATCTCCTGGTCAAAGGAGGTCATACTACAAGCACATCTCTCCTCCCATATCCGGTATATCAGGCTTGCATACCTACTAGCGTCATCCTCGCTCAAGCCGTGGTCTTCTTTGATCTGCTGGCCCATGGACTCTATAAATTCATCCTCATCTTGCAATACAATTTCCTTCTTTGCCTTTCTGAACACTTGGGCGAAGATCTTGTCCCCATTGTCAAATTTCTTAAAAAACGCCATATCTATATCCTTTTCTTCCATATCATACCTCCTGATAGATGCAATCTGCAAAGTTTACCATGTATGGGAGATTACGTCACGTTCGCAGACGCTCCGGCAGTTTACCTCGTTCTTGCTACAGCCCGGGTTGAAACCCAAGCACACATAGCTCACTTTACTCTTGACCTTGTCTTTCACCTTTACAACGATATCCCCGTAGTCATCTTCGGCAAGTTCGAGGACATTTTCCGGACAGGCTTCAACACACTTCCCACATCCATCACATTTATCGGTATCAATGACGATATAGTACTCTCCACTACCGTCTGTGTACCCATAGTTGACTATCATAGCATTTATACCTCCGTCAAATAGTCTACGCCAAAGGAACTCGCTTTCCTCCGGCCACTACGAAAAGGCGTTTCTGCCTGTTGCGCTTTCACGAACTTAATTCCAGATACCAAAGCTCAAATGGGAAGTCAATCTCAAAGGCCAAAATTTCATTTAACCTACATTCCGGAGAGGTCAAAATGTCTAAATTATTAATTATATTAGGAATATGTAAATTTTAACCTTTCAATATTACCCCCAATAGGGTTTATAGTCAAAATAGGGCAATCTGGGTGGGAGACTACAATACAAAGAATCTCATTGATGCGGAGAAGGCATTCTGGGTAATCGGTGGAAGCAAAAAGGGTGTCATGGCAGAAAGGGCAAAATGGGCGTTTGAGAAGCGGGATGAGGCGGAAAGATTTATGAGAGAAAACGGTGGAAAGCTTGCCACATTTGAGGAGGCGATGAAAGCCGCATATGAAGACATGTATCAGGATACAAAGATGATACGGGAAATGAGAAAAATGAAGAAGATGATGATGGAGATGGAACACAGGCACTGAAGTGTCAGATGATTTCCGCGGGGAACAATCGGTCATAGAGGAATGGGAAGTTGTCCTTCCCCGTGGCGAGTATGAGGGTGAGAGGCATGACCTCCTTTCCCAGGGTGAGCATACTTTGGGCCGTCTCCCGGATGTCCCACTGGGCATGACGATCTGCCCGAATGCGGGCGATGTGGTAAAGTTCCCTCGCATTGATCTTCATGGCGATCCGCTTGCGGTGGGCGTTGGTGAGGATATAGCCTGCCGCTTGCGGTGCAACTTTTCTGATATGATCATAAGCTTCCTCTGTGCGCTCGATGATCTCCATGAACTGCCTTTCCATGCCGGTTTCAGCTATGGCGAGCGGGATGGTCACGCCGAGAGTTGGATCGTAGTCCTGGCAGGTGATGGTGGCCATGCGATGTCTCTTCAACTGGGCAAAACAGCTTGCGCTCACGGTCAGTTCGAAGTGGAGGTCCACATTTTCAAATTCCCTCAGGGCGGGATCGTACGGTTGCATATAACGGAAGGCCGTTTTCAGAAAATCCTTCTTTTCCTCCCCTCCCATAAGGGAAACGATATCGAGGCATTGGACCATGGGGATGTTTGATGAAGAGTGGATCAGTGAGGCCACAATTCTCTCGTCAGCCCCCGGTGTGGCATAGAGAAGAACTACCTGTCTGCGTGCATCGCACAGGCAGGCCTGATCATGTCCGGATGGAGCACCTTTCTCTCCCTTGCCCCTTGCCCCCTGTCTATTACCCCATTTCGTCATGAGCCCCTCTGTTTTTTCTTTCAATGCCTGCCTCGTTACACGATCATAAGCCGTGGCCTTGGTATACCGGACGAGGGAGGGAGCAATATCCTTCGTTGCTTCGTAGAGACGATGGCTGAATTCCCCTGCCTCGGCCAGTGGATGGGCCGCCAGGCGTCTGAGCATAAGTTCCAGATTCCTGGCATTTAAGGTCATTCCGAGCTGGGTCATGGTGGCGAGGGAGATGATATACCTCGCATCTTCCTTGGCCCATCCTTCGAGGGTGGAGCGGTTTGCCGGGTCCCTGGCCAGGTTTCTGTGTTTTTCAAAAACGTAGGGTTTCAGGTGTTCATACAGAGCATGGTAAAACCGGTTCTGCTCCCCGATGGTTCTGACAAAGGTTTCTTCGAGACCGGCCTGTTTGATCTCTGCGGGGAGGACAAAATCGTCTTTCAGGAGGATGTACCGCTGGGATTTTTCTGTATATGAGCAGAGGCGGCATTTCTCGATCTCCTCGACGATAAGACGGGAAACACCCAGGACATCTATATTGAAAACGGCATGTTCGGCGATGGAACTGTGTCCCATCTCAAAGACGATATTCTGGTTGGATTGTCTCGCCTTTTCCACCTCGCCTAGGGCGATGGTGCGCAGTTCATTAACCGGGCGGGAGTCTCTGCTGATCCGGGCATAGGCGGCGGAGATAGTTTCCGGAGTGAGGTTTTCCACCCCGGGATGTGCTGCCTTGAAGGCACGGATCGTTTCGTGGTCGAGATTATAGCCGGCAAGGATGACCTTCATCGCTATTCTTCCCCTTTCCATTTACCATTTGATGAGTTGTACAGGAAAAAGCTGTCGTCCGAGAAAGCGTTCGCCGATTGCCTGGAAGCGATAGGGAACGTCGGTGACATAAAACTTATAATCCGGCGGCATCCGTTCGGGATTGGAGAGATTCTTTTTCTGTAACAGATTTGCCGCCATTTCTGCCATAGCCTCAGCGGAATCTACCAGCCGGATGTCATTCCCCGCCACCTCCTGGAGGAGCCCCTTGATCAGGGGATAATGGGTGCATCCGAGGACCAGAGTGTCAATATTATCTGTCAGTATGGGTCTCAGGTACTCCTGGGCAGTGAGGCGGGTGACCTGGTGATCCAGCCACCCCTCCTCAACCAGAGGCACAAATAAGGGGCAGGCCCGGGAAACAATCCTGATGTCTGGATTGTACCGGTGAATGGCCCGTTCATAGGCATTACTGTTGATTGTTGCCGGTGTACCGATGACGCCGACGTTTTTTGTGTGCCTTTCAGCAACGGCGCTACGGGCGCCCGCATCAATGACATCTAAAACAGGGACAGGCGATAGACCTGCGACGGCCTGATAGGCGACAGCCGCCATGGTATTGCAGGCAATGATGAGGAGTTTTACCTCCTGTTGCAAGAGGAACTCTGTGATCTGCATGGCATAGTGGGTGATCGTTTCCGAGGATTTCACCCCGTAGGGAACACGGGCCGTGTCACCAAAGTAGATGATGCTTTCAAAAGGAAGTCTTTCCACGAGGGCGCGAACAACGGTAAGTCCACCGACACCAGAGTCAAACACGCCGATCGGTTGGGAGGGGTTGGTTTGCATGGCGCATCCTTCGTTATCTGATCAATTGAGAAGTCAACCCTCTTTAACACAACACTACGATACTATCAAGTCATTCCTGGCCGCCTAACTTAAGTGTCGCGGTGAAACCTGCAACATTATCAGTTCTTGCTCAGCATCCGTTTCACCGCTTTCTCAAGCCCATCCAGGGTCAGCTCAAACATGGGAAATGTTTCACGAATGAGGAAAATGGTGCTGGTATAGGGCCATTCCCATTCGAGTTTTGGGTTAAGCCATACAGAATGGCGAAAAGTCTTGCTGATGAAGCGGAGTCTCTCGATGCTTGGCCTTCCTGATCTCCCTTCAAGATGAATGGAACCGTCAGTTGCCATAAGCTCATAGGGTGCCATGCTCGCATCCCCTACTACGACAAGCCTTGTATCGGGGTCAAGTCGCGCAAGTTCATCAACGAAAAAGGGCTTGCTGCATCTTGGCGGATCTTCCCAGAGTTTGTCGTAGATAGTGTTATGAAAGAAAAAAAATTTAAGATTTTTGAACTGGGCCCTGGCATAGTTAAAGAGTGCCTGAACCATCTCGATATAAGGCTCCATGGACCATCCGCCGTTATCAATTGCCAGAATCACCTTCAGGCGGTCTTTAAGGCGCCGATCAAAAACGATTTCAATTTCTCCGGCGTTTTTCATGGTCTGATAGATGGTTTTGTCAACATTAACCTGATCTTTAGGGCCAATCGGAACCATGTTTCTGAGCCTTTTTAGCGCTTCGCCCATCTGCGACGGGGTAAGGGGGCCGTCCTGTGAATAGTCACGGTATCTTCGATCCATAGCCACCTTAACGGCGGATTTATTGTCCCCCTCGGGGATTGGGAGAAAAACCCTCGCCTTCAGGCGAAGACT
>JASEGZ010000031.1 GCA_030018935.1 Syntrophales bacterium | reverse complement strand
AAAAAGATCGGTAAAGGTGGATGGAATCTTCCACATCTGTCAATTGATTATTAACTCATGTTTGAAAAGATTAAAAAGCGCTAAACAATGGCTGAAATAATTCTTACCCAAGTTGAAGCAGATATATTGATTACAATGCAGAAAATCCGGATCAACAATGATACCTGGAATTATCCAACTTTGGGCGGTTCTATCGCCATTCCCTTGCTTTCTATTAACAGGCGAGAAAATTTTCTCCTTGATATATGGCGGGGGAGAGTAGATCTTCTCAAGGGCAACTATCAAAATCGTGCACGCCAGGTAGTTATACTTGTGCGTCTCGACTTTGGCGGTAGTCCCCATCGAAACCCGGACGGAGAGGAAATTCCCAGTCCTCATTTACATTTATATCGAGAGGGTTTTGGGGATAAATGGGCGATGCCCGTTCCCTGTGAATTGTTCCCACACATCAACGATTTATGGAAAATGCTTGAAGACTTCATGCGTTACTGCAATATCATTCAACCACCGATTATTCAGAGAGGACTTTTTACATGATCATCGAAATTCAAGAACTTCTTGATAAGTATTTGTCATGGTTAAGAGATAAGACCGTTCTTCGGAAGGTAAACGACTGGATCGAAATCACGACGCCCTATCTCGACAGGCACAATGACTACCTGCAAATCTATGCCAAGCGGCAGAATGGGACATATCTTTTGACGGATGATGGGTTTGTCATTGCAGATTTGAATCAATCCGGTTGCAAGCTTGATAGTGCTAAAAGGCAGGCGCTCCTCAAGATGACGCTGAACGGTTTTGGCGTCCAATTGAACGAAGGTCGTCTTGAAATCAGCGCATCCCCAGATAATTTTGCTCTGAAGAAGCATAATCTCATCCAGGCAATGCTTTCTGTCAATGACCTCTTTTATCTGGCTGTACCAATGGTTGCCAGTCTGTTTTATGAAGATGTTGTTGAATGGCTCGATTTGCACGAAATTCGCTATTCCCCAAAGGTGAAGTTCACAGGCAAGAGTGGATACGACCATCTTTTTGATTTTGTTATCCCGAAGTCACGCACACAACCGGAACGTATTTTACAGACTATCAACCGTCCGAATCGTGACACCGCCCAGGCTGTAGCATTTTCATGGATTGATACAAAAGATGTACGCCCACCTGACTCCAGAGCCTATGCTTTTTTGAATGATTCTGATCAAATCTTTTCAGCTACTGTGCTGGACGCTTTGCGAAATTATGATGTAAGCCCTGTGCTCTGGACAAAGCGTGAAGGGGTTAGACAGGAACTGGCAGTATAATGTGGCAAACAGTTACTTTTCCTTTCGCACGCCTAAAAGGTTCGTCATCCGCTTTTTGGTCAATGAGTTTCTCCGCTTCTGTATCGCGTTTAACCCAGCGTTCCGTTTTCGGGTTGTACACCTGGGGACGTTTTCTTACTGCTCCATGACGATGATCGTCGCCAGGGGGTGGGATTCTCTGGATTATAGATAGACTCATCAAGTCAGAACATGGATATAATGCGTCTCCATCTTGACAATTCAAATTATCCTTCTCAAGTAAAGCATTATCTTGGTGAACAGGCTCCGGCGAGCATTAATGTCCTCGGCAATATTGATATCCTGCATCACAACAAGTTGGCGCTGTTTTGCTCAGTCAAATGTCCCGGCAATTTGATTCTACAAACCTACGACCTTGCACAGAGTCTGCGGGAAGCTGGGATAAAAGTCATCAGTGGCTTTCATTCGCCGATGGAACGGGAGTGCCTAATGATTCTGCTCCGGGGCACGCAATCGGTAATCGTTTGTCCTGCTCGCGGCATTCGAGGAATGCGGTTAAAGAAGGATTTGAAATACCTTGTTGCTAATGGGCAAGTGTTATTCCTCTCACCCTTTACCGAAGAGCAACGTCGTATCACGACGGAAACAGCCATCATGCGCAACCGGTTTGTGTCTGCCATAGCGGATTCTATTTTTGTGGCTTACGCTGCTCCTGGTAGTAAAATGGAACAACTCTGCAAAGAAATTCTCGTGTGGAGAAAACCGCTCTACATGCTGGAGAATGTAGCCAATGACAAACTTATCTCAATCGGCGCAGTTCCAGTCACTCCGGATTCTATTACGATAAAGATGGTAATATCATAGGAGTTGAGGTATTAGACGCCTCCAAGTGAATTGAAAACCAGCGGTCACTTGAATATTCAGTTTCTGGATAAAAAAATAGGCCAATTCACAAAGGAGAGGGGGAAACAATGGATAAAAAGGTTACCGTCGTGGGTGCAGGCAATGTGGGGGGGACTATAGCGCAGCGACTGGCGGAAAAGGAGTTATGTGATGTGGCGCTCGTTGACATTATTGAAGGCATACCCCAGGGTAAGGCCCTGGATCTGAGTGAGGCGGCCCCCATCGAAAAGCACGATGCGCATCTCGTAGGAACAAACGAATATGAGGCTTCGAAAGGGTCTGATATTGTTATCATCACCGCCGGTATTACGAGGAAACCTGGGATGAGTCGGGATGACCTTCTGGCAACCAACAGAGGGATCATCAAGGGTGTGACGGCAGAGGTCACCAGATTTTCTCCTGATGCCGTCCTGATAATTGTCAGTAATCCCCTGGATGCCATGTGTCATGTGGCCTATGAGGCAAGTGGTTTTCCCAGGAGCAGAGTCATCGGTATGGCCGGTGCGCTTGACTCGGCCCGGTTTTGTGCCTTTATTGCCATGGAACTCAATGTATCCGTGGAAAATGTACATGCCTCCGTCCTTGGGGGGCACGGAGACACAATGGTCCCCCTTCCCCGCTACTCGACGGTTGCCGGGATTCCGATCACGGAGCTACTTTCCAGGGATCGTATCGAGGCGATAGTGGATCGGACCCGCAGTGGGGGAGCTGAAATTGTCAGACTTTTAAAGACGGGCAGCGCCTACTATGCCCCTGCCTCTGCCGCCGTTGAAATGGCGGAATCAATCCTGAAGGACAAGAAAAAAATTCTTGCCTGTGCTGCCTACCTAAAAGGCGAATACGGGATTCACGGTCTTTTTATCGGGGTTCCGGTGAAGTTGGGGGCCGGTGGTATTGAAGAAATTATCCAGATATCCTTAACCGATGAAGAGAAGGAGGCCCTGAAAAATTCGGCGGCAGCCGTCCAGGAACTCGTCAATGCGATGAAAAAGATGGACTGATCAACGGACAGGGGTCGGGGATCAGGGGTCGGCTCTGCATAGTGCCAAAACGGGTGATGAGGACCCCTCCCATACCGAGGACAATGGCAATTACCTTTACCATCCAGCCCAGATACGGTAACCATCCTATCAACCACAGGATGACAAGACCCCATAAAGTCTCCTGAACCAAACCCTTATCATGTATCTTCAGGATGGTTAACATCTTTCCACCCACAAGCCGGGCCACGGCGATGAAGCCGACCAGTGCAGCACAGACGACAAGAAGCATCTCCAGGGGGATCAGGATAATCCCCACTACCGAAACGGCCAGCAGTAAAGCCAGGGGGACAATTGATACCAGTACGAGAAGACCAGCCAGAGTTACATTAAACGTATTCTCCCTGATAGATAGGGAAACGACATGGATAGGTACTGGAAACAGTCTGGCAATCAACAGTGCTAAGATAAGGATGGCGAGGAAAAAGGAAAGGGAAATGATGGCAAAGATCCAGGACCATCCTTCCCAATTTTTATTCAAGGCAGTTGATATGGCAGCAGAGATATCTGACAAATTGAGCTCGATTAGATGGCCTCGAACCTCGGCGCCTCTACCCCGAACAATGACCCCCCCTAAGGAAACAACATTCCCGCCCACAACAGCCGTTTTCATTAAGACAACAGAACCTCCGATGGCTACGACGTGACGTTCAACTACACCGAACACAGTAACCTGTCCCCCGATGGCCACGGCATTGCGTACTCTTATCCCCTCTTCGATCGTTACATCGTTACCAATTTCAACGATGTTCGTTTCTCCTGCACTGACCGCCGAAACAAACCCCGACAGCAACGCCAGTGTCATGAAACAGACAACCCCTTTTCTCTTCTTCAAAAGCCCCATCCTCATGCCTTTTTGACCTCCCATGCCATATAATCAATAAGTATACTATAGTGAAAGTCATAAATAAGTTGACATAAATCAAACTCTAAATTCTAATATCCAGATCCTAAACAAATCCAAAATTCGAATGACCAAAATATTTGGAACATTTGAATTTAGGGTTTTGATATTGTTTAGAATTTAGGGTTTCGGATTTAGGATTTTTCATCTTATCTACTTATTATTGTCGTTGACTATAGTTGATTATAACACGGCTACGGGCTGCAGGCGCATATATCCGATAAAGTTATTTACGAAACGCTCTACGAAGGTCTCTGGTTGCGCTGCCGAAAGAATTCGATCACACCTGGAAGTACAGAGAGGAAGATAATGGCAAAAATGACCAGCGAGAAGTTTCGTTTAACAGCGGGAAGATTGCCGAAATAGTACCCTCCAAAGATAAAAATGGCAACCCAGAAAATCCCACCTAAAATGTTGTAACAGGCAAAACGCCAGTAGGTCATACTGCCAACTCCGGCCACAAAGGGTGCAAATGTACGAATGATCGGGACGAATCGTGCGATGACAATAGTCTTCCCCCCGTATTTTTCATAAAACCGATGGGTACGATCCAGATACTCCCTGTTGAGAAACCGGACGTCTTCCCTACGAAAAACTCTGGGTCCCACAAATTTTCCTGCCGCATAGTTTACCGCATCTCCCCCTACAGCCGCAACAGATAGAATGATAAACAACCACTCAACTTCAAGGTCACCTTTTGCCGCGAAGGCACCCAGACCAAAAAGGAGAGAATCTCCGGGGAGAAGGGGGGTCACCACCAACCCTGTTTCACAAAAGATAACGAGGAAGACAAGCAGATAGGTCCAGCCGCCGAAACGCTGGATAACCATACTCAGGTATCTGTCAAGATGGATAAAAAAATCGAAGAAATTGATAATCAGTTCCACAGATACCTTTCATCTGCGCTTCTTATTCTGGCCGGAATCATTATGGGCACATACCATCTTCTGTATAGACATCTTCCCGTTGACATGCAATGGACTTCATCCTATACTCCTTGCCCAAATAAAAAGCAAGTTCCCCGTGGGCAGATTAAAGGTAATACTTAATGAACAATACATGGGTCTGGGTTGATAATCATCTAAAATTGTATCGGGCGGGAAACGATATCAGCAGTACCACTGTAATCGGCATTGATACAGAATACGATTCCCTTCGATACTTTCGGGAGAAGCTCTGCCTGATCCAGATAAAAACGGGGGAAAAGACCTATCTTTTAGACCCCCTTGACAGGTTTGACCTTTCCTTCTTAGGAAATAGTTTCGCGGAGCCTTCTATCCTCAAGATCATGCATGCCGCTGATAATGACATCCGGCTTTTGAAACGGGACTACGGCTTTGAATTCAGAAACATTTTCGATACCCAGCAGGCCGCCTTGATCCTCGGTTACCACAACCTTTCCCTTGCGCATCTGGTGGAAAAATATCTGGGTATTGAACTCAAAAAAAAGAAAAAAACACAAAGGTCGCTCTGGAATACCCGTCCTTTAACAGAGGAACAGTTGAACTATGCCATTCAGGATACGGCATATCTGTTAGCCTTGTACCAGAAGCTAAAAGGTGAAATTCAACAGAAATGCCTGGACGCAGAAGCGGCAAGGGTCTTTGATGCGATGGCTGCTGTGAGGTGGCACGAAAAAACACTCGATCTCCAGGGACACACTAAAATTAAGGAGTATCAACACCTGACAGAATTTGAAAGGCAACATTTAAAGAACCTCTTCCGCTGGCGCTTTCAAAAGGCAAAGGAATCCAACAGAGCATTTTTTATGATTCTGTCTGATCAGGAGCTGGTCAATTTATCAAAAGTTAGGATTGACTCCCTTAAAAGCCTCAATGAGACCGGTGTACTTTCTCCTGAAAAAGTGAGCAGTTTTGGTCTGGAAATTGTTGAAATCTTAGAGCAAAATTAAAGGTAACTGTGGAGACCGGGCAGGTAATTAACGCCCAGGTAGGTAAACAGGACAGAGACAAATCCGATGATCGCGATGATCGCCATGCGTCTTCCCCGCCATCCCCCCATAAATCTGGCATGGAGCATAGCCGCATAGATGAGCCATGTAATCAAAGACCACGTTTCTTTCGGATCCCAACTCCAGTAGGAGCCCCAGGCATAATGTGCCCAAATCGCGCCGGTCATGATTCCGAGGGCCAAAAAGACAAAACCCAAAACGACAATCTGGTAGTTCAGTTCATCCAAAACCTCTAAGGGGGGAATAAATCTCAGGAAAATTGCTGAACTGTTTCCTGTACCGCGTTCCGATCCTTTCAGGAGATACATAAAGCCGAGGGCACATGACACGGCAAAAGCGGCATAGCCCATAAAACAGGTAATGACATGGCTTGTCAGCCAGTTACTCTGCAGCGCCGGAACGAGGGGCTGGATACGGTTATTGATATCGGGTGAGAGGGAAGCATAGGCCATAAAAAGGAAGGCAGAGGGTACGACAAAGGCGCCGAGGCTTCTGTTTTTTGTCCGCCACTCAATAATCAGATAGAGGAGCATGATTGTCCAGGAGAAGAAGATCAGCGATTCGTAAAGATTGGACAGAGGTGCATGACCAATACCGAGGTTGTATGACTCTATCCACCGGATGATCAAGGCTGCCGTCTGGGTAAGCAGCCCGATCAGGGCTGTGAATGAGGCCAGACGACCCCAGAATTTCCTAACCGTTACCATGCTGAAAAGATAGAAGGCAAAAGAACCAAAATAGATGAAGGTAACCCAGCTAAGAATTGCGGTATTGAGCATCACCCCTTCTCCCTGGTTACTTTTCCCATAAAATATGACAATTCCCTTTGCAGGCCAACGGGGTCCTTATTGCTTTTGCCGGTGATGCTGATCCGTGTTCCTCCCCCCTCACTCTCCAATTTAATCCACATTTGCCGATGAGAACAAAAGAAGACAATCATAAAACCGAGGATCAGTGAAAAGGAACCGGCTGCCACAACGGGAATGCCAGGATCACGATTGACCTGCAAACCGGTATAGTACCTGCTTTCAATCCGGCTTAAGGAAAAGAGATAAGGCTCGAAAAGCCCCGGGTTAAAAAGGGGCGCCTTTTCCAACAATCCCGGGTTTTTCTCTCTTATCGCCTCAATGTACTGAAAAATCCAGAACTGGAAATCCCCCTCCGCTGACCGGATACTTATCTTGACTGCCGGCCCAATACCCATAAGATTCTCCTCTACGCGGAGGATCTTGCCTGTTACATCGTCTCCCGGGAGCTTAAATTCGGCGCCAGCACCAGCCCTGAACACGGATACCTCCTCATTACCCTTCCTGACTGTGATGACGGCCTCACCACCGGGCATTGTACCATAGTTTGCCTGATAAAACCGGATACCATCAAATGTTACAGGATGATTAACCAGTACCGGCCCTCTGTAAACGACCTGGTTATTTTTCAAAAAGGTAAGATCTGACCGGTACGACTTCGGTGTGCCGTTGTCATAGAAGTCAAGGGAAAACCGGTCACAGCAAACTGTAAAATCGAGCTTCTTGAAACCATCTTTCCCTCGCAGCTGAACCGTGTTGCTGGAGCCACCTTCAACTATCTCCACATAGGCATCAAAACCGAGAAGGACTCCTATGATTACACCTCCTATAATAATCAATACGCTAAGGTGGATAATATACACGCCAAAATAGGAGAAGACACCTTTGCAGCCGGATAGATAGGTGGCCCTTCCTGTATCCTTTAGTTGCACCCTTCTGTATTTTTTCTTAAGAAGATTTTCCAGCCTGACAGATTCCTCAGTTGTCTTTCTCTTCGAGAAAAGTACCCTGTGAGGAGGTAAATTTTCAAAGGCATGAGACCAATCAGGTGGGGAAGAGAGGGCCTTGCGGAAAAGTCGCCAGGAAGTGGGAAAGCGGTTCCATGAACAGATGACGAGGTTGAGGGAAAGGAGAATCATAAGGATAGTGAACCAGACAGAACGGTAAATATTGAACAACTGCAATTTGTGAAAAACAAAAGCCCAACCCGGGGCAAGATGGCCGGCAAATTCACGAGCCGCCTCACCCTGGGGGATAACGGTTCCCAGGATAGATACAATAGTGATGACGATCAGAAGAATGATTGCTAATCTTATAGAAGAGAAAAAAGACCAGATACTGTTTTTTTTCAACTTGTCCATTTAATGAAAATAACACTATTTTTCTAAAATGCAAAGGGAGTGCTAAATATCGTTAATACCTACCATAGAGCCACAAGTTTAGCAAGCACCAATCCTTTCCCTACCCTTCCCTCCTATCACCTCCGCCATTTGAAATATAAACCCCTCTCCAGAAAGGCGATAACCTCTTCCTCTCATGCAACCCGTAACATAGGACAGCACATTAGTCATACCAGAGGATAATTCCGTTTTAGAACATGATTAAAAAGTAGCATGTCCCCTTTCCCTTCCCTGTCCCTTTACTTGACAGTCTGCCATTTAACTTCTATAATCACACAAAATGCTGAAGCAGTATAAAAAAATGTAACTACTCAGGCACAAAGTGGCAAAGGCACATAGGCACAAAGCAGAGCAGGGTCGTTTCGTTGTTTTTTTCCTACTTTGTGCCTTTGGTGCTCTGTGCCTCTGTGCCTACCTGAATAGTTACAAGTAAATTAACTCCACTTTGGTGCCGAAGCCGGGATTTGAACCCGGACAGGCGTACGCCCACTAGACCCTGAACCTAGCGCGTCTACCAATTCCGCCACTTCGGCAAGATAACAGCTCTACAAACCACAAAAGGCAGTAATTTCTAACTGACCTTTGTAGTATTGTCAAGAAAATTTGCGCTTGAAAGTAATTCTATTAATGCTATGGTTGCGCAGAAATCAGAGGAGGTGCAGGCAAAACGGATACAATATGAAAGTTATTAAGGGCACAGAAGATAAGTCCTCTCTTGATGAATTCAGAGACGCGTTTGTAACGATAGGAAATTTCGACGGGGTACACCTGGGACACCAGCATATCATAAAAATGCTTATCAGGGAAGCCCATGAGGACAATCGGAAGGCTGCGGTCATTACCTTTGACCCCCACCCCGAGATGGTCCTTCACCCGGAGAAGAGACCATTTTATCTTATTACCTCTCTCGAAGAGAAAATCAAACTCCTCGAAGAGCTGGGAATTGATGCTGTCATTCTCATACCGTTTTCCCTCGAATTTTCCAGGATGACGGCTAAGGACTTCGTCTGTCAGATCCTCTCGGACAGACTTCACATCAAGAAGATATTCATCGGCTATGACTATACCTTTGGAAGAGACAAGGTGGGAAATGCGGCATTTTTGGTGGATTTCGGAAATAGGCTGGGTTTCGACATAGATATCATCAGTGCCGTTGGGGTTGATGATACGATCGTCAGCAGCACCCGCATAAGAAATGCCATCCTTGAAGGGGATGTAAAGATGGTTATCCCACCCCTCGGAAGACCTTACAACCTCAGCGGCATTGTTATCGAGGGAAACAGGCGGGGCGGCAACCTCGGATTTCACACGGCCAACATAAAACCGGGTAAGGTGTTAATCCCCGCTCATGGTGTTTATGCCGTCATCGTCCATCTGGAGGGAATCCGGTATCGGGGTGTTATAAATATCGGGTTTAATCCGACCTTTGCCGATAAGAGACTTTCCGTAGAGGTGCATCTGCTTGATTTTGATAAAGATATCTACGAAAAAAGCTTAGAAGTCCTATTTATTGACCGGATAAGAGATGAAGTCAAGTTTGCCGATCCGGAAAAACTGGTCGCGCAGGTGAAACGGGACATTGAAAAAGCTGAAGCTATCCTGAAACCCTATTTTTAGCGCCTATCTTCTGATCATGAAAATCAAACACCTGCACCGGTGGGATGTCACTTACGGGGAAGCTGTGGCCATCCAGGAGGGGTTGAAAGAAAAGCTGATCCTCCATGATGAAGATGTCATAGAACCTATCAAGACGATCGCCGGCGCCGATGTATCTTATGAGAAAAGAAAAGGCATTCTCTTTGCCGCCGTTGTTTTGCTCTCCTGGCCGGCGATGGACATCATCGAAGAGGCATCCTCTATCGAGGAAGTCCGCTTTCCCTATATCCCCGGCCTGTTAACCTTCAGGGAAGGGCCGGCTCTCCTGAAGGCATTTGAAAAGCTGAACCACATTCCAGATGCCATTATCTTTGACGGCCAGGGGATAGCCCATCCGAGGGGCATCGGCCTCGCCTCTCATATGGGATTGTTTCTTGATATCCCCACGGTGGGTTGTGCGAAAACAAGACTCATCGGTAGTTATGGTGTGGTAGGCGATCGGGTGGGGGACTGTACCGGCATGGTATACAATAACCGGCTCATCGGCGCCGTCCTGAGAACCAGAGAAAAGGTCAAGCCGGTGTTCATTTCCCAGGGACACAGGATCGGGCTTCAAAGGGCCGTGGAATTAGTTCTCTCATGCTGCACCGGCTACAGACTTCCCGAACCGGTACGGCGCGCCCACCTTGCCGTCAATCGGCTCCGTACAGGGAAAAGCTCAAGTAGTCAGGATTCAGGATTGAAGGGCAATTCTGATCCCTGACCCCTTAATCCTTGATCCCTGATCCTAACCCCTGACCCCTAAAAAGGGCCGTGATCTCTGTTCTGGTCAGCACCGCATCAATTCGGCTGACATGGCCCTTTTCTCTGATATTTTCCCTGCCACCCTCCTCACGGTCAATGAGGACAATAACCCTGTCTATTACCAACCCTGCCTCTCTAACACGTTCTATCGCGGTAACTGTTGATCCCCCCGTCGTAATAACATCGTCTAAGATCACGACCCTCTCCCCCGCTCCGACGTCTCCTTCAATGGCGCTTTTCGTTCCGTGTCCTTTTATCTCTTTTCTTACGGTGAAGGATTTAATGGGCTTTCCCTTTTGATATGAAATCAGGGAAAGAGCATTGGCGATGGGGTCTGCCCCGAGGGTAAGACCCCCGGCTGCTGTGACATCGGCATTTCTTAGCATCTCAAAAACAATCTCTCCGATAAGGTTCATTCCCTCGGGATCCAGAGTTGTCGGCTTGCAGTTGAAATAGAAGTTGCTTGTCCTGCCGGAGGTGAGTGTAAAGGGCGGGTTATCACTGTAAGCAAAGGATTTTTTCAGGACGATTTCCGCCAGCCTCCTCTTCATCTCCCCTTGGTTCGAGACAAGCATCTCATGGTAGTCCATATTGTCTTCCCGTGATTAATTGCTCCACCACCCTTACCGCCTCCACACCGTCTTTCGCATAGGCTGCCCCGAGGGAAGCGGCATAGGATTTCGTCATGACAGCTCCCCCTACCATAAATCTACATGTCAGCCCTTCTTTTTTTGCGAGATCAATAACGTCCTTCATGTTTACCATGGTGGTGGTCATCAGCGCCGAAAGGCCGACGACATCCGGACGGGTTCGTTTTGCGGCGCCAACGATAGCCTCTGCCGATAAGTCCTTGCCCAGGTCAATAACGTCATAACCATGATTTCTCAATAAGAGGGCAACAATGTTCTTGCCGATGTCATGGATGTCCCCCCTGACCGTGGCCAGCAGGACAACACCCTTTCCACCCGGGACCGGCTTGTCTTTCTGGAGCTTCGGCTCAAGGTATCCGAGGGCCTTTTTCATCGCTTCAGCGCTGGCAATCAACTGGGGCAGGAAATACTTTTTCTCATCAAATAACTCCCCCACCCGGACAATCGCCGGAATCATAACGTCATCTACCAGTTTAGCGGCATCCATCCCGGAGATGATGGCATCTTCGACCATGGTGACGATGTCTTCACGATTTCCCTCAAGGATTGCCCGGCGCACCTTTTCTGCCGGCGAGAGATCTTCTGCCGGCCTATCCATTTTACCGGTCCCGGGCCGGGAGGAAAAATAGGCAATATAGGATAAGGCATCCCGATCTTTCTGCAGAAAAAGATCGCCCGCCATCTTCACCCCCATGATCTCTGCACTCTCAGGATCGGCAATCGCCATAGTGAGACCATAATCCTGTCCCATGGCAAGAAGGGTTGCATCCATCCATTTCCGTCCGGGCATACCGAAAGAGACATTGGAAAGACCGAGGAGCGTCCTGCATCTGAATTGATTCGCACACCAGGCAACGGTCTTTATGGCCTCTGACGCCGCCTGAGGATTCGAGGCCACGGTCATCACCAGGCCATCAACAATGATGTCATCTTTGGTGAATCCGAAACGTTTCGCTGCCTGAAAGACGGCCTTAATAACAGGTTTCCGTCTTTCTGCCGTTTCCGGGATCTCAGAGTCTGTCAAGGGCATAAGGATGAACATGGCGCCGTACTTTGCCGTTAGCGGTAGGAGTTTAGTGAGTTTTTCCTGTTCTCCAGAGATAGAATTAACCAGGACACGACCGGGGTAAAGCCGGAGGGCTGTCTCTATCGTTTCGATCCTCGATGAATCAATTACCAGGGGAAGGCCGGTAGTCGTTGACAGGAGACGGAGGAGATCCCTGATGGCCTTGACCTCATCAATGCCGGGAACCCCGACATTCACGTCTAAAAGATCGGCTCCTTTCGCTTCCTGTTCTTTTGCCAATTGCCGGACGAGGGACATTTTGCCCTCCAGCAGTTCCTGTTGCAGGGCATTTCTCCCCGTGGGATTTAAACGTTCACCGATAATAAACAGAGGTTTATTTCTATCCAACACCTTGAAATTAAAGGCGGAGCTTACTGCGCTGAGAGATTTTCGTGAGGGGGCAAGGGGTTGCTCATTTTTTATGCCCTCTTTCAGTGCGGCAATGTGATCCGGCGTTGTACCACAACATCCCCCCAGCATGTTGATGCCGGCGGCCGCAAATTTTGTGCCGAAAGCGGCAAATTCACGGGCATCCATATCGAAAACCGTACTCCTGCCAACCAGCCGTGGAACACCGGCATTTGGCTTTGCCACGAGGGGAACTATGGCATAAGGTTTCATGGCGGCAATAAGCCCCACCATCATGTCCGGCCCTCCCGAGCAATTGCATCCGACGGCATCTGCGCCAAGGCTCTGCAACGTGATCAGGGCCGTCACAGGGTCTGTGCCGTTGAGGGTACGACCATTTTTTTCGTATGTCATGGTCACGATAGTAAAATAACCACACGTTTCCTTGACGGCCAGCAGGGCGGCACGCGCCTCCTGGATGTCCATCATGGTTTCGATGACAAACAGGTCAACGCCACCCTCAAGGAGTCCCAGCGCCTGTTCCTTAAATGCCTCTACCGCCTCCTCAAAGGGCAGACTACCGAAAGGTTCAATGAACTGTCCCGTGGGACCAATATCGCCGGCGATAAGGGCATCTCTACCGGCGGCTTGCCTGGCAAGGAGCGCCAGTTCCCTGTTGATCTCCCTGACATTTGTGGCATGGTAGTGGGACAGTTTGAAGCGATTTGCCCCGAAAGTGCAGGTGTACACTATATCAGAACCAGCCTGCCGATAGGCCGCATGAATATTACTTATTACATCCCTGTTTTCTAAGCACCATATTTCCGGACATACATCTGACGGCATACCCCGCTTCTGGAGCTCCGTCCCGGTGGCGCCATCGAGGATCAATATCTTCTTCTTTAACAGGCTCTTTATCTTACTTTTCCTATCCAATGATCACCTCAAAACTGAATCGCGTTTGGCTATCATCCTATATCAATAGGTTTTCAGTAAAAACAAAGGGTTAGATAAAACATCCTCCTGCTTATAACGAACAAGCTAAGGGGCGCGGCTGCCTTTTGCCGCGTCCCTCTTGAAGTGATGGGTTAGGCTTTTAGTGGTTACTGTCCTTATTTACCCTGGATTAGTTACTTATTTACAAATGGACGTCCCCCCTCTTCCTTCCAATTACTTCAATCTATTTTTCCAGTATTCAGGGTCTCTGTACAGGTGCATAACGGCAAGGACGAAAATAACGTCTTCGTTGATCGCATAGATAATGCCATAAGGAAAACGTCGAGTCTGACAGCGTCGGATATCGTCTTCGAGTATAGGCCAAGCTTTTGGAAAACTGAGGATGTTCTCGAGGGTGGAATGCACCTCAACTGCGAAATCGTAACCGAGACCTAGCTCACAATCTTCATAGTAGTCTATAGCGGCGTCAAACTCGATGTCGGCTTCAGGGTGAAAAACGTATCTCATTTGGCAAACCGTTCATAAATTCTATCAAATACCTTATTACCTGGAATCGGTTTGACTTTTCCTGAACGAAGTTCCCCAAGCCGTCGTTTAGCTACCTCTGTCCATTTTTTATCAATGTCAGGGTCGGGCGTGTTAAGGCTTTTCAATAAGGAATCTACGATAAGCGCCCGCTCTTCGACTGGAAGAGAAAGGGCTTCATCAATAAGTTTCTTAGTGGCAGGCATGATGTACCTCCATACTTAAAAAGTGATCATTCATTGTGCCAACAATAGTATAGTAAACAATAGACTCAATCGCAATACAATATTCGAGCCAGAACGACAGGGGTAACGTGCCGCAAACATTGCGTGGTACAGCCTTTTGCAGACTACCCGCCTTGATGCGGAACACTGCATTTTGAAAAACGCCACGCTGTTTGCGGTCAGGTTGACCCCATGGTTAGGCGACTTTTCTACACAAGAGGTGACTTTTCCGACAAAATACCGGCATGACATCTACCTCAGATACCAGCCGTTTCTCTGTCGTTAAAAAGCGCCGATGCGATTATGCGCCCGCCGACATCAGTGCCCGCTCTGCAACTTCCGGAAGCTCGATAGATGCAAACATTGACGCAGGGTATAGATAGCCGTCAGGCTCTGACTTGTCCTCATCAATGACGCGGAACATATTGTGCGACTCCGCTTCTGCATCTGGCAGCGTACGGTATACTTTGCCCAGAAGCAGGCTTGCCGGATTGCTGTCGTTGTTGATACAAATCACAAAATTACTCATCGAATCACTCTCTTGATTTTGAAATCTTTACGGCCTATGCCGTGCGCCTCAAACCAATGTATCTCGGCTTCACAAATTGTAGCGTCTGCTAATTTCACAGTTCCTATGCCCTTCATCTTCCGCCAGCGACCCTTGCCGTAAGTGCGCTCCAGATAGCGCCGGATGTACACTCCTCGGCCTTCTGCGATTGTCTCGATGTCGCTAATCTCGCCGAGTATCTCAAATTGTCTCATCATCCAACACCGCTAACGTCTGCAGCTCTATCCATGGCGTACTCAGATCTTGTTCTCTTCAGATCCAAGATGGGCCGATTTCTTCTCTCTTATTGTACCCCCTTCGCTTCTGAAGGCCCGCCTAACGCTAGAATTCACTTGCCAAAACCGCTTGCGGTTTTGGTCAGGTGCAGTGATTGGTTAGGCTACTCCAGCCCCAAATATTTTCTAATATGTTTTGCTAAATTATTATCGATCTCTGTGTGCCTTGGGACAGGTTGTTTCTTGCCCGTAGCAGGATTCATATAAAGGTCGTGATTGGCTCCTGGCCTCAAGAAGACACAGCCGTCTTTTACGAGTCGACGAACAAATTCTTTTCGCTTCATATGGCCACTTCTTTCATTTGATGTTCTTCTGGGACTTCATCCATGGCCATCAAGAGATACGCATCCTTAATATTTTCTTCCAATTCCTCAAGAGTCTCTGCCTGTGTCATGATTTCTGGATGTTCAAGAAGTTTACCAAGCCAAAACTTTTCTCCCTTCCAGTAAATCATAGTCATTTTTGTTCCCATAGCAATCCCTCCTGTAAAGTGTTATATTAATTCACGTAGCCTAACCATTGCTTATCAGGCCGATATGCCCTGATAAACCACTTATAGATTGGATGAATTTTCTGGCAAATTTGCCCCCTTCCTGTTATCAATAAAATACAATCATTTTAACAGGGGATAGGAACAGATGCCAACATCAAAAAAACGTAAATTGCTGGATGAAACAAGTGAAATTATGCGAGCGTTTGGCCATCATCCTATATCAACAGGTTTTCAGTAAAAACAAAGGGTTAGATAAAACACCCCCCTACTCATAACATAAGAGGTAATTGCAAAAGTCTTGAAATTAAAATGTAGCCGCAAACTTTAGTTTGCGTGTTTTCTTTGTTTTCAATATGTTACGAAACGCAGGCTAAAGCCTGCGGCTACCAGAATTGGACTTTTGCAAGAGCCTCATAACGATAGGGAGATAACAAATCGTTTTTCTTGATCTTACTGATAACTGTTTGCTGACCACTGAACCCTTACCCCTATTATTCCAGGACCACCAAGGCATCCACGGCAACCGGCTTGCTCCCGGCGATGATCACAGGATTGACATCAATCTCCTTGATCTGCTCAAAATCCAGTCCTATCTGGCCCACCTTGATCAGCATCTCACAGAGAATCCCTTTATCTGCCGCTTCCAGGCCCCGAATCGCCTCCAGGATGCGGCACCCTTTGATTTCTCCCATCATTTCCAGGGCATCCCTTTTCTCCAGGGGGGCTACTCGAAAGGAGACATCTCTGAGAATCTCGGTAAAGATTCCTCCCAACCCAAACATGACACAGGGGCCGAATTGAACATCCCTCGTCATCCCTACAACTAACTCCCTTTCCCCCTTTATCATCTCCTGAACCAAAACTCCATCCAGGGGCACCCTGGCATTATTCAGTATCTTTCGGTATGCCTCGATGACAGTGGTTTCATCCATAAGGTTGAGTTCTATCAGCTTGAGTTCCGTTTTATGGGTTACCTCGGGAGAACAACCTTTTAATGCCACGGGAAAGCCTATCTCCCTTGCTGTCCGAACAGCCTCCTCTTCAGAATTCACCAGATTTTCCCGGGTAATGGGGATACCATAACCGGCCAGCAATTTCTTGGATTGATATTCAGAAAGTACTTTCTGTCCCCTTTTCCATGCCTCTTCTATTATTTCCATTTTATCCATTTACCTCCTTAAGACTTTTCCCGTTTCATTTTTTGATTTAACCCCAAAATAGACTAACGATCAAGCTTCTTTCTTCTCCTTTGAAGCCATCATTTTACCTCATAAGGGTGCATCACGCCAGCCATAAAAACTAAAATCCCCACAGGGCATCATGAAGCCCTGATGTTCGGATGATCCGTCGGGAAACGGCGGTGTGAAAAACATCTTCCCTTCCCCATATCGTCACCTCTTTTCTTGCCCTTGTGATACCTGTATAGACGAGTTCCCGTGTCAGCACGGGGGAGTCCCTGTCGGACAAAATGAGAAGGACCCTGTCAAACTCCGATCCCTGGCTTTTATGAATGGTCATGGCATAGACCGTCTCATGTTCAGGCAGTCTCGAGGGGAAGAATTTTCTCCAGGCGCCGCCGGCATCACGAAAGAAGGCATACAGTTCATTGTTCCGGTCGGGCAGGATGATACCGGTATCTCCATTGAACAATCTCAGATTATAGTCGTTGCGGGTAATCATGATCGGACGCCCCCTGTACCAGCGCGTGTCGGGCTTGATCAGGTTTTCCCTGCGGAGGGTCTGTTCAATGAGAAGGTTCAATGCCGATGCACCAAAGGGACCCTGTCTGAGAGCGCACAGAATGCGAAACTCGTCAAAGAGGTCAAAAATGACTTCAAAATTACCTTCTGAATCAATGGCTTTCAAATAATCTGTAAAGTTATTTATAAGTTTTCCAGCCAGCGCCGGGACTAAGAGATCCGGCCGGGGGAGTTCTGACCATTGAATATCTTTGTAAACACCAGATTTCAGGAGGGCAAGGGCACGATCGCCGTCCCCTCCGTTTACCGCAGAGGCAAGATGACCGATACCGCTTTCCTCTCCAAAACGGTAGTTCTTTTGAAGCTGGACAAGGCTGTCACAGATTCCTGGCGTCTCGCCCACATGAGATGCGACCTGGATGCCGTTAAGACCTGTATATTTTTTTAGTTCCTTAGAAAATTCCCGGGAAAAGGTGTGCAAAGGCCCCATTCCACAGATATCACCGAGGACGGCGCCTGCTTCTACTGAGGCCAGTTGATCCTTATCACCCAAGAGGATGAGCCTTGCCGGTCGGGGTATCGCCTGGACAAGCTTGGACATCAAGGAAAGGTCAACCATGGATGCCTCATCCACAATAACCACATCAACGGGAAGGGGATTTTCGGAATTATAGAGAAAATAAGGCGAATCTGGAATGGTTCCTAAGAGTCGGTGAATAGTGGTCGCCTTTTCGGGAATGGCCGCCCTGATAGCATCGGGACAGCTCAACATCTCTCTGGTTTTTTTGATGGCCTCCTCAAGCCGGGCGGCGGCCTTTCCTGTGGGTGCGGCGAGGGCGATCCGTAGCGCCTTTCCCTTGCTCTGTTCGAGGAGGAGTGCCATGATTTTGGCCACCGTGGTGGTCTTTCCCGTCCCGGGACTTCCGGAGATTACAGAGAAACGCTTCAATAGCGACGTGATGGCGGCAACCCTCTGCCAGTCAGTGCCCTCATCGAGAAGAGGGGGAAAGAGGCGATCCAGGCCATCCTTCAATAATAATGAAGTATCAATCTTATCGGAAAATCTTTCCGGCTCACCTGCCCCATCACCGGTGCGGTCACTGATGAAATCGGCCAGTTTTTCTTCATAGTCCCAATAGCGGTACAGGTAGAGACGTGACCGCTCGTCGAGGATCAGGGGCTTGTAATCGCCGGGTTTCCCCACCACGGGACTTGCCTCAAGTATCCTGCGCCAGTGAGACAGCCGGGGACAGATTATGGGATCCGTTTCAAAATCACCACCTGTCAGCGGCCTCCCCTCGATGGATGAGAGATCGAGGCAGATATGCCCTTCTCTCGTGCTTCTGCTGGCCAGCGCCGCAGCCAGAGAAACCTCCGGTGAATCACGACCCGCAAGTTCCGTCATAAAACGGGCAAAGTGGAGGTCAAGTTCAGAAAACGTTCTCATTCCTCTTTCCCTCATGCTCTAACAATCAGGTTTCTGCTCAAATGGGTGATCAGCTCTGCCGATGGCCTGTCTCGGTAGACCCCGTACTCCGGCCCCCAGGCTGGGTCCATTCCACGGAGGAAACAGTAATACACTCCCCCGAAATGGGTATCGTAACGATAATCAGGCAGCCGCATTGACAGGTACTGGTGCAGGGCAACGGCGTAAAGGTGGTACTGGAGAAAATAGAAAGACCCGGCCATGGTTTCCGAAAGCGCCGCATGGTTGTAGTCGGTAACACGATGACCGAGGAAATTTGATTTCCAGTCAACGAGGTAAAAACGCGATTCAAAGCGGAATACCATATCCATGAAACCCTTCATGAAACCCTGCACCGGGTTGAAATGGAGACGTTCATGCCAAAGCGGGTACATATCATCTTGCCCCCCTTCTCCACACGAAGGAGCCGTCCTGCCGCAGGCGGCAAAGATTCCTCTCAGTGTCTCCGGGGAGATATGTTTGAGGGGGAAATAGAATTCCAGTTCCTGAAGACGTTCTTCATGCGGTATGGCGGAAAGGGTGAATCCTCCTCCAGCTCCCCCAGGATAATCCGGGTCGAGGGGAAGAGAGATGACCCTTTGCATCATACCGATAATCGCCTCCTCCCATCTTGCCTCAAAACCGTACTCCTGGAGTTTCTTACTAACCAGGCTCCTCGTCACGGTTTTGTTCTTCTCCGTAAAATCGAGGTGCTCGAGGATATCGTGCAACAATGTCCCCGCCCTGGCCCCCTTGGGAAAGGCAAATATACCGGCGCTTTCATCTGGTGCCGCCTCTTCAGGAACATCCTCATGCAAAAATGCCGTACCTTCAAGGTCCAGATCCGATGAGCCCCCAGCAGGAACATAGTGGGCATCATGATCGGGAAGCTCTGCGCTGGGGGGCTGGCCGGAAATGAGAAAGGAAAAACTCGCTATCCTGAAGGAGCGGTCAATCTTCCCGGAAAATTCCCGGCAGGTCAGCACTTCCCGTTTATCCTGTTGTGGTGAATGCAACCCTCCCGCCTCGAGGGGCATTACACCGAGCTTGATCGTCCCTTCGGCCTTGCCTGCCAGACCTTTTAGTTCTCGGTAGAGATCCTCGTCAGCTAGAGTTTTAAACCGCTCCTCGGTGGCGGCGATTACGTCCTCCGCTACCTTTTCCTCATCGTGATGAAAGAGGTAAGCGGGGGCAGAGGTACCGGCTTCATTGAATCGCCCCCATATCAAATAACAGCGGTTCTTTGCCCTGGTCAGGGCCACATAGAGGAGGCGTATATTTTCCGCGAGGAGCTCTCTTTCGGCAAGTGTCTTATGGTGTTCACTTTTTGACGAACCGAGATCACAGGTCAACTGCCATCCATTTGCCCCATCATGAAAGGAAAGATCGGAGCCGGCGACCCTCGATCCTCCCCAGGCAAAGGGGCAGAACACCACGGGATACTCAAGTCCCTTGCTCTTATGGATGGTGACGATCCTGACAGCATCCTCATCGCTCTCAAGGCGAAGCTGGTGTTCATCGGAGGCCAGCGTTTCGGGATTCCTCTGTTCCCACAGCCATTTTATAAGCCCCGTCATACCTGATTTCTGTTCCATTGATTCCCGGTGAAGTATCTCGGCCAGATGGAGCACGTTTGTAAGGCGCCGCTCTCCGTCGGGTAAGCAGAGAAGGCGTATCCTGACGCTTTCGTTTACCATAAATGTCCTGAACATCACGATAAAACCGTATCTATGCCACAGGTCATGATAGTTCCTGAACCTTACCAGCCATTTTCCCCATGCATTTTCATCATTTACGAGGTGATCCATCTCTTCGCCGCTTACCCCTATCATGTCGGTGGCAAGCGCTGCCCTGACAAACTCCTCACGATTTGGCGTAGCAATACTTAGTAGTATCCGTTCCAATTCCCGGGCCTCATGGGTGGTGAAGATGCTGCCGGTACTGTGGAGGACGCTCGGGATCTTCAAGGCGGACAGGCTTTCCTCGACAAGGCGGGCTTCCCTGTTTGTCCTGACCAGAACAGCGATATCCCTCTCTCGCAGGGGTTCTTGCCCGATCAGGGCCTGCCGCTTATGACCAAGGTAGAGAAGTTGTGAGATCTCTCCCGCTACGGATCGGGCAATCAAATCCCTTGCCCTTGATTTTGGTATGAGTTTTTCGGGGAGACCGGCCGAAGTACCCCCCTCCCCCACTCCTTCCGTGAGGGCACGAGGGGTAAGAAACCACAGTTGAAGGGGCGCTTCCCTCTTGCCATCTATCGTGAGATATTCGTAACCTTTGTCTTTTGCCGGCCTGGCTGGAGAAAAGGAAATGTCATCATAGATAAAAGGGTCATCTGCCCCGGAAAAGATGGTGTTTATCGCCTTGATCAAACCGGGCTCGGATCGCCAGTTCTCTCCGAGGGTGTACCTGCTGTCCGTATGAGATGCCGCCTTCATGTAAGCAAAGATGTCGGCGCCACGAAAACTGTAAATAGCCTGTTTGGGGTCACCGATAAAAAAGAGGATCCTCTCTTCAGAGGCGAAGACGGCATGGAAGATGGCAAACTGAATCGGATCTGTGTCCTGAAATTCATCAATCAGGGCGACACGGTATTTTGCCCTGATCGCCTTTGCGAGTTCCTCTCCCCCCCTCTCTTCAAGTGCCCTTCGCAGCCTGATGAGCAGATCATCAAAAAACAGGATGTTTTTTTTAAGCTTCCGTGCCGGCAGTTCTCGCCTCACCGTTCTTATCAGTTCCGTCTTCAAAAAAAGGAGACGCTGATCCATCAGCGCTTCTACGAGATCGGCCTTTTCCTTCACGGACTGACAGATGGGAAAGATTGCGTGCTCCGGCGGAGAATGATTTTTTTTTGTAAAGGCGGCAAGCTTTTCCGCAGTCAGCTTTTCAAAATCCTCAAAGAGGGGAAAGGGTATACCGTCTGAGGCAAGAAAGTTGTCCATGGCCTCTAGCAAGCCCTCCGTCTTAATTCCATAGCTGCTGGCCCTGAGCGCTGGTCCCATGAGTTTTTCCCGCACCTCTTCCCTTGCGGGGGGCCATATCTTTTTCAGTTTTTCCCGTTCAACATGGAGGGCACTAATCGCCTCCCGGATGAGATCAGAGGGCGGGGGCTCGACCGCCGGGATAATCCTTACATCAGGGTTTGCTGTTGTCTTCCTCAGTAAGTTGAGGAAAAATTCTGGACTATAACCTTTTGAGAGGGCGTAGGCGACCAGTTCGGGAGTAGCCTTATAGAAATGAGTGCGCCAGAAATCTTCTACAATCTCTTCTTTAAGTTTTTCCTGCTCGGTAATCAGTTCCGTATCAAAGAGAGAGCCGCTTTCGAAGGCATTCTCCAGCAGTATCCTCTGACAGAGACCGTGGATGGTAAAGATGGCAGCTTCATCAAAGTCCTGAATGGCGGCCCTCAGGCGTTCCCCTGCAAGCCTGCGATCTGTCTCCTCCGGATACTTCTGTAACAGGGTATGGAGAAATTGATCGGCGCTTTCCCCCCGCAGAAACGCCTCCGCCGTTTCCCGGAGCTTTTTTCGGATCCGGTCCCGTAGCTCTTCGGTGGCGGCAACGGTGTAAGTAACAACAAGTATCTCCCTGACAGGAATCGCCTTCTCCAGGACCAACCGAACAAAGAGGCCGGCAATGGTATAAGTCTTTCCCGTACCCGCGCTGGCCTCAATGAGATTTGTCCCCTCAAGGGGATTGCCAAGGAGATCAAAATTGTTTCTTTCCATTTTTGTATCGGAGGGCCACACTTCGTCGTGGCCGCCAAAAGAATTACACGAGTTCTATTTCTCCGCAGGCGCCCAATTTATCTTTTATGATGATTACTATCCCGAGAACACCTTCTATCTTCGCACCTGCCTCCAGCGCCTT
>JASEGZ010000030.1 GCA_030018935.1 Syntrophales bacterium | reverse complement strand
CATCAAAATCTTGTCCTCAAATGACGGTTATAGCTCCGCGAAAATCGGTGCTAATACTATTTAATTTCAAGGAGGAGATGATGAGTGGAATCAAAATTTTTGTGGGCGGTATAATGCCGTACATAACGTTAATCGTGTTTCTGTCGGGGATTACTTACAAAATCCTCAAGTGGAGTAAAGCGGCTCAAGGAAAGATGACTCTCTACCCACCCCCCTCGACCCCGGGTGAGAAGTGGAGAAAAATTACCAAGGAAATCCTTATCTTTCAAAATCTCTTTGAAGGAAATAAGCCTCTCTGGGTCGGGACCTGGGTATTTCACGCCAGTCTTGCTCTGATTCTTATCGGTCATTTGAGAGTGGTAACTGACTTCCCCCTTCTGTGGCGAACCCTCGGAATGGGGAAAGAAGATGTTGATATGTTGTCACATTTCCTGGGGGGGTTAGCGGGTTTAGTCATCCTCATCATGGGGATTTACTTGCTCCTCCGCCGGGCGACAGTTCAGCGGGTCAAGGAAATCTCTGACGGGGAAGATTTCTTTATCTTGGTGTTGATCCTCGGCATTATCATCACCGGGGATGTAATGCGATTTGTAACCCATTTCGACCTCGCTCAAAGCAGGGAATACTTTGCCGCCCTTTTTACTTTCAGCAGAGCCAGTGTGCCAAATGACCCTGCTTTCCTTCTGCACTTTTTCTTGGGACAGTTGTTAATAATCTATATACCCTTCAGTAAGTTTCTCCATATCCCCGGGGTATTCTTTAGTAAATCAATAATTTATCAGGAATAGAGAGGTGTTACTATGAATGAAGAAAAAGTAATTTCTCAGACTGAAATCGAAAAAGCGATTAAATCTGTCAAGGCCATCAAAGATGGTCCCCGGGCACTTCAACTCTATATGGATATCTGTGCTAAGTGCGGAACGTGCGCTGAGCAGTGCCACGTTTCTCGAGCGAATCCGCAAAGGCGAACAAACCCGGCTGCCCGATCTGACCTCATCCGAAAGCTATACAAACAAGATGGTTCAATACTGACAAAGATCCGTGGACTCTTCAATAGCCACAACATGAATTTAACCCCAGAGGACATAGAAACCTGGGTGCGAGATTTCTACGAGTGCTCTGGTTGTCGCCGCTGTGCATTATTTTGCCCTTTTGGCATTGATAACTCGGTCATTACGCGAAAAGGCCGGGCCATTGTTCATGTCCTTGGTATGTCCCCTAAGATGATGGCGCAGACCCAGGAGATGTCCGACAAATTTGGAAACGATGAAGGTCAGACGTATGCGGCTTTTATGAATGCAGTGGAATTTCTTGAATCTGAGTTAGAGGAAGAACACGGCATCCCCATCAAGATTCCCGTGGATCAGGAGGCAGACATCCTATTCGTACCGGCCTCGGCAGACCTAGTATCGTTTCCCGAGACTCAGATGGGATCTGCAACGTTTTTCCATGCAGCCGGATTAAGCTGGACAATGAGTTCAGAAGCCTTTGACGGTGCAAATTTCGGGCTTTTTACCGGTGATGATGCCCACATGAAGCGCAAAAACAAACTACTCCACGATGCCTGCCTGAAGTTGAGGGTGAAAAAACTTGTCATAGGTGAATGCGGTCACGCCTACCGAATCGCCAAGCGGATCGGGGGCACTTTCTACTGGGGAAAGGATATTCCCTATGAAATTACCAATATCTTCATCCTTGCGGCAGAAGAACTGCGTAAAGGAACCCTCAAGCTTGACCCGAGTAGAAATCCGGAACCGGTGACTTATCATGACCCGTGCAACTTCGCGCGAAGCACTGGTGTGATTGAGGAACCTCGCGAACTTTTGAAGGCCTGTGTCGTGGATTTCAGAGAGATGATCCCCAACCGTGAATATAACTTTTGCTGCGGAGGCGGAGGCGGTCTGGCGGTAATGGACAGCAAAGAAGGAGTAAAAAAGAACGAGGTTACTTTCCTTGAATACAGGATGAACGTGGGAGGAAAGATGAAGTTAAACCAGATTAAGGAAACGGGTGCCAAATATGTGGCAGCTCCCTGTGCGAACTGCAAACGACAGCTCATGCAGCTTATGGATTACCACAAGATGGATGTTCAGGTAGGAGGAGTATTCGACCTTTTTGATAAAGCCGTAATCCTGAACAAATAAGGCACAAGCCCCCCCTCGGCTTCTCATGTAATCCTTAGACAAGGAACAAGAGGAACAAGAGAGAGGGGTAATCATGGTACAGAAAATTGAGGGTATGACGATAGTAAATTTTTTCCAAAAGGAGGGATACTAAAATGAATCCATCGGAAAGGGAAAATTTCCCAAGAAAAGCAGTTGTCATTGATGATGAAGAAGATTTGACAATTTATTTCTCATCCATACTGGAAGAAAACGGTTTTTCTGTGCGAACTGCCAACAATGCTGAGGACGGAGAGAGGCTAATCAGGGAAGATCCCCCCGATTTGATTTGCCTCGACTTATTAATGCCTGGAAAGACGGGTATCAATTTGTTCCTCAGGTTACGACGACAGGATGGGGTATTTAAAAATATCCCCCTGATCATAATAACTGGTATCAAGGAAAAGATTAACATTGATTGGAAAGATATTGTTTCTCGGTTTAAGGTGCGTGTACCGGATGGATTTATCGAGAAACCTGTAACTCCACAACGTCTTATGCGTGTCGTCAATAATGTTCTCAACGACGCATCTAAGAAAGAAATTCAATTCGGATGAGAGATAAAGACAATGTCAAACTTAGTGGGTTGATTCGCCTAGCGCATTTATTGTGAGCTTAATATGAAAAGTTTACAAGCTTTAGCGAAGTTTCAGTTTCGCGGGAGTAATCCCATCCCCATATACAGCAAACTATCATTTCACAATAAAATACTGCTCATTATTCTCTTCCTGCTGATGTTGTTTGGCCTATTGGGGGCGATCGCGCTCCAATTGATCCTCAAAGTTCATTTTGCGATGGATACCTTTATAGAGCAAGTTATGACCTTATACATGGGGATCCTTGCAGTCATGATTGTCATTACCTTCCTCATTGCCAGACCTTTTCTAAAATATACAACTAGTCCTATAATCACCTTGACCCGCATCACGGATGAGATCTCATTGGGTAATCTGGATATATCTATCTTCTTCGGGCAACATGTCAACTGTTGGGAAATTAAAAAATGCGGTCGTAGGGACTGTGCGGCTTACAAGAACACAGCGATTCAATGCTGGTTCGTTAACGGCACACCCTGCGAGGGATATGAACCCAAATTTCCTCAGAAGCTCAAAGGATGCCGAAAATGCGAAGTCTATAAAACCCATAAGGGCGATGAGATCGTCCAGCTTGCCGATTCCTTTCAACACATGATTTACATGCTCAAGACTTCCCAGGCTGAGCTGGAGAAATCTCACAAATTTCAGAGTAATATGATCCAGAATTCGTTAATAGGAATCATTGCGACAAATGAGATTGGGGTTGTCAAGATTTTCAATCGCGTGGCCGAAAACCTTTCTGGATATGACGAGTCCGAAGTCACCGACAAACTAACCCTGGACAATTTCTTTTCCAAAGACATTGCCACAAAGATCAACCGCCCCCTCATATATGATTATGGTCTCGAGTTACGTGGTTTCAAACCCACGGAATCAGAGATCCTGAACAAGGACAAAGAGCCAATACCGGTGAGACTCTCGGGCATCAACCTGTACGAGGAGGGAGAGCATTTAGGAAAGGTTTTCTTTTTTCAAGACCTTCGAGAGATAAGGCGTCTTCGTCAGGAGTTAATTCAGTCCGAACGGCTGAGTGCCACTGGTGAGGCTGTGGCCAGCATCAGCCACTCCATCAAGAACATCCTGGATGGTCTCTTGGGAGGTGTGTATGTATATAAGATGGGAAGCAGGATAAATGATGAAAAGGGCACCCAAAAGGGGTGGAGGATGATCGAAAAGAACATTGATCTCATTTCTGAGCTTGTTATTAACCTGTTGAACTATGCCAAAGAGCGCGACCCTATTTTTCAGAAGTGCACCCCCCAAGATATAGTTGAGGATGTTATCGAAGCGATGGAGAATAAAGCCCGCAACAAGAATATAGATATAGTCTCGGAATACAAGGGTTACTTTGATAATATCTACATGGATTCACATGCCCTACATCAATGTCTAATGAACCTGGTCTCCAATGCCATTGATGCCATTCCTCCCGGACGTCCGGGTCATATTATCGTGAGACTGGAATCGAAAAATGAGGAAGGGATTGTCCTTGAAGTGTCTGACAATGGTGTAGGAATGAGCAAAGAAATACACAACAAGATTTTTCAAGGAATGTTCAGTACAAAAGGATCCACAGGCACAGGTCTTGGACTGTTAGTCGTAAAGAAAATCGTCTCGGAACACGGAGGAATGATAGATGTGAACTCGGAAGAAGACAGAGGCTCCACTTTTACAATCTGGCTGCCCAATAATAGTCCCAATATCCGTGTCTCCGACTCCCAATAGGATGATCGCCTTGCCTTATTTTGCCTCCCCATCAGACACTTGTGACAAAATTCCTTTTTTAAGAACGTCTGCCAAGGTGATGGATTGCAAATAGTTCTTGATCAACTGGCTAAGCTCGACCCAGGTTGGAAGCGATATGCATTCACTAGACCGGTAGCATAATCTGTGGTCCTTAACACAGTCAATGAGTGAAAGACATGAGGCCGATGACCTCGTCCCCTGTATCATCGAATTCGAGAGAAGTTCAAAGGCAAACCGGAAAAACTGGTCAAGGTTGATTCAGAAAATCTACGAGAAGGGAAAAGGAAAAACCTAGGGCAGCCATGTATCACATTTAAATAGTTACCCCTGAAAAACTTCGTTTTTCAGGGGTAACTAAATAGTAAGCGAAGAGGGAAGTTGATAGAGGTATCGTCCAAGATCAAAAAAAGGCTGCAAAAGATAGGGATAGCGAATGATATCACTGAGCTTGTGGGAAACACACCGCTCGTCAGACTTAATAGGATAACCAAAGGAACTAATGCCGAGGTGGTGGCAAAACTGGAGTCTTTTAATCCCTGTGGCAGCGTAAAGGACAGGATCGGCGTAGCAATGATTGAAGCTGCCGAAAAGGAGGGCTTAATCAACAAGGGTACAGCGATCGTTGAACCTACCAGTGGCAATACAGGTATTGCCTTAGCCTTTGTCTGTGCAGCCAAGGGCTATAGACTGATCGTCACCATGCCTGATACTATGTCTGTGGAGCGGAGAAAGCTTTTGGGCATTTTCGGGGCGGAGCTGGCACTAACCCCTGGGGCAGAGGGAATGGCGGGAGCGGTGAGGAAGGCTGAGGAACTGGTAGCTAATATACCTGATTCTTTCATGCCTCAGCAATTTAAGAATTTGGCTAATCCCCAGATTCACCGTGAGACCACAGCAGAGGAGATCTGGAAGGATACTGATGGGAAGGTGGATGCCGTAGTTTGTGGTGTAGGGACTGGTGGGACAATTACCGGGGTAGCTAAAGTGATTAAGCGGAGGAAGCCGGGGTTCCGTGTCATCGCCGTTGAACCTGCCAACTCACCTGTTCTTTCTGGAGGCGAACCCGGTTCCCACAAGATTCAGGGTATAGGGGCTGGATTCGTGCCCGAGGTCTTAAAGATGAATTTGGTTGATGAGGTTATTAAGGTCAGCGATAAAGATGCTGAGGTGATGATGAGGAGATTAGCCAAGGAGGAAGGGATATTGGCAGGCATATCCTCAGGTGCAGCAGCTTGGGTAGCAATAGAGGTGGCAAAAAGGGCAGAAAACGAGGGGAAGCTTATCGTGGTAATTTTACCGGATACGGGAGAGCGATATCTCAGCATGAAATGGGTCTTTGAGGAAACTTACAAGGAATACAGAGAGGTTATGTCGATTTAGGAGGCAAGCCATGTTTGAAAGGGTAGAGAGCGACTGTTGGCTCGCTGAGTTTATAGTAGGCTGTGTATATCTTTGTCAAAGGTGGATTAAACACAAGTCAGATACTGTGGAGGGTTAAATGAGAAAAATATATCTTGACTATGCTGCCACCACCCCGATGCATCCTCAGGTTCTGCAGGCGATGTTGCCCTATTTTACCAACGCTTTTGGCAACCCCTCCAGTATCCATTCCTATGGTCAGGAGGCGAGGAGGGCTGTTGAGGAGGCGAGGGAGAGGGTCGCAGAGCTCATTGGGGCACGAGCTGATGAGATTATCTTCACCTGCGGGGGGACGGAGGCAGATAATTTCGCACTGAAGGGTACTTTTTATGCCAACAAGCAAAAGGGCAATCACATCATCACCAGCAAGATTGAGCATCATGCCATACTTGAAACTTGTAAGTTTCTGGAAAGTCAGGGGGCTATCGTTACTTATCTTCCGGTGGACAAATACGGCCTGGTAGATCCAAGGGATGTCCAAGCAGCCATCACCAATAAGACTATTCTGATCTCAATTATGCATGCCAACAATGAAGTTGGCACCATTCAGCCCATCCCTGAGATCGGGAAAATTGCCGGAGAGAATGGTATCCTCTTCCACAGCGATGCTGTGCAAACAACGGGGCATATTCCTGTGAACATTTCAGAAATGGGCGTTGACATGCTGTCTATGTCAGCACACAAACTCTATGGCCCTAAAGGAATCGGAGCAATGTACATCAGAAGGGGCGCCAGACTGGTTCCCTTTATGCACGGTGGCGAGCAGGAGCGAAGGCGACGAGCGAGTACGGAGAACGTGCCAGGGATCATCGGGTTCGGCAAGGCGGCAGAGCTGGCCCAGAACGAGCTGGATGAAGAGGCCCAGCGCTTGATTTCGCTTCGTACCAGGCTGATTGATGGTCTCTTCGAGCACATTGACCAGATCATCCTAAACGGTCATCCCACCCGACGGTTGCCCAATAATGTGAATGTGAGCGTCGACTTCGTTGAGGGAGAAGCATTACTTCTCAATCTTGACCTGGCAGGCATTGCAGAATCAACCGGTTCGGCATGCAGTTCCAGCAGTTCAGAGACATCACATGTATTGCGAGCAATGGGTCTATCCCATGAGCAGGCACAAGGATCACTACGTCTCACCATGGGACGTGAGACTATAGAGGAAGATATTGACAGGGTGATAGAAGTATTGCCACCGATTGTGGACCGATTGAGGGAATTGTCGCCGACCCTGACAAGGTGGATCAGGGATTCGTCTCGTTCAATCGTAGGGTGCTGCCCTGGCTACATAGCAGGCGGCGGGTATGCAGGGTCAAAGAACTTCCCGGATGAATCCCCTGCCTACTGGGCAACCGACAACGAGGTTCACACCAAATAGCTTTCAGCATAACGATTAATCTAATAGCTACTGGTGGGCCTCTACCAGATGAATAAAGGAGTTTTTTGAAAAACAGCTCTGTGGCTGAATAGTTATAGATCAAAAAAAGGGAAGAGTTGTAAGGAGGAAATATGAAAATCGATGACATAACCATATCCAAGGCAATAACCGAAAGCTTTATGAAAGACTTCCTGGAGGCGATGGAGGTGGATGTTGCCATAGCTGGGGCCGGACCTGCGGGCATGACGGCTGCCTACTATCTGGCAAAGGAGGGGGTGAAGACAGCAGTATTTGAGAAGCAGCTCCGCGTTGGTGGTGGCATGCCCGGTGGAGGGATGATGATGAGCCGCATCGTGGTACAAGAGGAGGGGAAGAAAATACTAGATGAGTTTAATGTCCGAACCAGGGAATATCAAGAGGGCTACTATATTGCCGATTCCTTAGAGGCTATCTCAACTATTTGCTCCAAAGCAATAAAGGCTGAAGCCAGGATATTTAATCTCATCAGCGTTGAGGATGTGATGATTAGGGAGGAGGATAGGATAACCGGCCTGGTGTTAAATTGGAGTGCTGTTCCGCTGGCTGGGTTACATGTTGACCCGTTGGCTATAAGAGCAAAGGCGGTGATAGACGCTACCGGGCATAGCAGCGAGATCTGCCATATAGTAGTGAACAAGATTGGCTCAAAATTAAGGACAAAAACAGGTCAGGTAATCGGAGAGAAGCCGATGTGGGCTGAAGTAGGCGAGAGAGAGATAATAGAGAACACCAGAGAAGTGTATCCTGGTCTAATAGTTGCTGGCATGGCAGCCAATGCTGTTTTCGGGTCTCCCCGAATGGGAGCTATCTTCGGGGGTATGCTCTTGTCAGGTAAGAGGGCGGCGGAATTAGCTCGAGAAATCTTATCGAAAGGACGATAAAGCTGCTTAAGATATTAAAAGAAGACATCAACACGGTCTTTGCCAGGGATCCGGCAGCAAGAGGCATATTAGAGGTTATATTCTGTTATCCTGGCTTGCACGCTCTATGGCTTCACCGCATAGCCTATTTCCTCTGGCAACATAAGCTTTACTTCCTAAGTCGTTTGCTCTCTCATCTCAATCGTTTCCTCACTGGTGTAGAAATACACCCCGGGGCTAAGATAGGCAGGAGGTTCTTCCTCGACCATGGGATGGGCGTGGTAATTGGGGAGACATCAGAGGTTGGGGATGATGTGCTGATGTATCAAGGAGTGGTCCTGGGGGGAACGAGTTTAGAGAAGAAAAAGCGCCACCCCACTATTGGGGACAAGGTGGTTATCGGAGCTGCGGCTATATTGCTTGGTCCCATAATTGTGGGGGATGGGGCACGGATTGGCGCCAATTCCGTGGTGATAAACTCAGTGCCATCTGGGGCTACGGTGGTAGGAATACCGGGACGAGCAGTAGAAGATGCACAAGAGCCAATTTTTGATCTGCAGCATGGGAAGTTGCCCGACCCCATTAATGAGGCGATAAGGCTTATCTTAGAAAAACAAAGTAAGTTAGAGGAGCGTGTAAGAGAACTGGAGACCTTATTGAAGGTTGAGGTTAGGTCGAAGGAGGTAATAGATGCCCAAAACAATCGCTGAGATTAATGAAAGGATTCGTAAGGGACAGGCTGTAGTGGTAACAGCCGAGGAAGTCATTGACATCGCAGAGAAGGAGGGGGTAGAGAAGGCTGCTCAAGAGATAGACGTGGTTACCACCGGCACCTTCGGTCCGATGTGCTCCTCTGGCGCCTTTCTCAACCTTGGGCACTCCAAGCCACGGATAAAGCTCGGCGGCGGAAGCGTCTACCTTAATGATGTTCCTGTTTATACTGGGTTCGCTGCGGCGGACATCTGCATAGGGGCAACTGCCCTCCCCAATAACGACCCCAGAAATAGAATCTACCCCGGAGAGTTTAACTATGGTGGTGGACATGTGATTGAGGAGCTTGTGGCAGGGAAGGATATAAGGCTTATAGCCACTGCCTATGGAACCGACTGCTACCCAAGGAAGAAAATCGAAACCTTGATCAACCTCAAGGATATCAACGAGGCGGTGTTGTTCAACCCGAGGAACGCCTATCAGAACTACAATGTGGCAGCGAACTTATCAGATAGGCCGATCTATACCTATATGGGGGTACTTAAGCCGAACCTGGGGAGCGCTAACTACTGCTCAGCAGGGCAACTCTCCCCACTGCTCAATGATCCTTACTATAAGACTATTGGCATAGGAACAAGAATATTCCTTGGGGGTGGGGTGGGATATGTGGCGTGGCAGGGCACTCAGCATAACCCTGGTGTGCTTCGCGGGGACAACGAGGTGCCACGCCGACCAGCAGGAACGCTTGCCGTCATCGGCGATTTGAAGCAGATGAAGCTGGAGTGGCTCAGGGGCATGAGCTTCCTTGGCTATGGATGCACCATAGCGGTGGGGATTGGCGTCCCCATACCTATCCTCTCTGAGGAAATCCTTGCCTATTGCTCGGTTAGGGATGCAGATATATTTGCCCCTGTTGTGGATTATTCCGAAGCCTATCCGCAACGAGAGCCAGACATCCTAGGAGAGGTAAGCTATGCCGAGCTTAAAATCGGGAGAATAATGGTTCGTGGCAGGGAAGTCCCAACAGCTTCCTTGTCCAGCTATCCAAAGGCAGTGGAAATCGCCAAGACCCTCAAGGAGTGGATAAAGAGAGGGGATTTCCTGCTCACCGAGCCTGTAGCGCCACTTCCCGGAGCAGAATCGGGGGTAACCTTTAAGTCGCTTGAAGAGCGTCTAATATAAGGGGGGGAGGATGGCTATTTCTAAAAGGGTGGTTTTGCATTTTCCAAGGCACTTGGTAGGCCAGACGATAACATACCGCTTGGTCAAAGACTTCGACCTTGAGTTCAATATCCTTAAGGCTTCTGTCACCCCAAAGGAAGAGGGCTTATTGGTCTTAGAATTGAGCGGGGAACAAGAAGACTACGAGAAAGGAGTCCGGTATTTAGCTGAAGTAGGGGTGAGGGTTCAGCCTCTAAGCCAGAATGTCATCCGTGATGAGGTAAGGTGCACCCATTGTGGTGCCTGCATCACCATCTGTCCTACCGGCGCTTTCGAGGTCGAGCCTTCTACTCGATGGGTGAACTTCCTTCATGCCAAGTGCATCGCCTGCGGGCTCTGTATAAAGGCTTGCCCTCCTCGGGCAATGGAGGTCCGCTTTTAGCTCATGTATGAGCCAAGGTTCTATCCACTTCCTTTGTACCATAACCCGTGATGAGCCAACAAAAACTTCAGTATGAGAACTTTTCTTGGGAGTTGTAGACTTCCCCTTATGTCTTATGTCATCCTGTTTTAGCTGAAAACTGAGGACTGATAGCCTGAACGTTTACATAGTCCCAATATCCGTGTCTCCGACTCCCAATAGGATGATCGCCTTGCCTTATTTTGCCTCCCCATCAGACACTTGTGACAAAATTCCTTTTTTAAGAACGTCTGCCAAGGTGATGGATTGCAAATAGTTCTTGATCAACTGGCTAAGCTCGACCCAGGTTGGAAGCGATATGCATTCACTAGACCGGTAGCATAATCTGTGGTCCTTAACACAGTCAATGAGTGACATATCTCCCTCGACAGAATACAGAATGTCGGCTAAGGTAATTTCTGAAGGGTGGCGGGTAAGCATGTATCCCCCGTTTTTTCCCCTGACGACTCTTACAAGTCCGGCCAGTTTCAGATTACCCATCAATTGGGTCAGGTATTTTTTCGAAATGCCCTGATTTTTCTCTATGATTCTTATCGGGAGTGGTTCTTTCCCATGATGGAGCGCAAGTTCAATCATGGCTCGAGTAACATATCTTCCTCTGCAAGACAGTCGCATTTAAATTACAACCTCCTCCTCTGGTAAAAAGGCTCGTTCCATGACAAATCGGAACGACTGTGTCATATGTATCATTCTTCCCAAATGTGACTTTGGAGCCACTTCTCTTGTTTGTTCAATGGGAGCGTAACAGACAAGCAGAATATCTCGACATAGTGCGTCAATGTCAGCCTCATCAGCAAGGGTAATTGGTGTCCAGACTCTTCCATGCCTGTCACAAAGTACAGGATATCCTTTCAAATTGGAATTGCGTTCATCCCGATTCAACCCATCTTCTTCCCTTCCCATACGGAAGACTAAAGGAAAAGAGACTTGGGAAATATCCATAATGCTCCAGGGGGTCATAGATTTCAGGGAAAGGAGGTCCCGGAATACTACACCTGGCTTTTCACTCTGAATACCCTGACCATCGAGAACCCTTTTCGCAAGGAGTTCAAATGACGATACGCATCTCTCCCTGGAGAGGCCTCCACTCATCAAAAGCAGGCGAGTGGAACAAACAATAGGTTCGTCCACGTATGAGCCAGCAAAGAATTTCTTCCGAAAGATGGAAACTGTCCCGTCAATAGCGATACGCAAGACAGCTTCGTGATCTCCATCAGTTAATCTCAGCCAGGCAAAATGAAGACGCCATCCTTTCAATTTGTTGAAGCATTCTATTTCCCTCTTAGATGGTAATACCATTTCTTAGCATTCTCTGTATGCTCTGCTTCGCCCGGGAGATGACTTCCTCCGGCACGACGACCTCATGATGCAACCCCTGGAGTGACCACAGAACTTTCTCTAAAGTGGTGAGTTTCATATTCGGGCATACGGCAAGTTCCGAGGCAGGATAAAAAACTTTATCCGGGTTCTCTTTCCTCAGACGATGGAGGATGCCGGTTTCTGTGCCGATAATGAGCTCTTTTGCCCTGGATTCTCTCGCATATTTACACATTCCCTCTGTAGAAAATACCCTGTCAGCTACCTTGATAACTGGCGGCGTGCACTCGGGATGGACAACGATCTCTGCCTCCGGATGTAAACTCTTCTGCTTTAGAATATCTTCAACTAAGATTCTGACATGTGTAGGACAGAATCCTTTCCAGACGATGAAATTCCGACCGGTTTGTAGGGAAACGTAATCGGCAAGGTATTTGTCGGGAACAAAGATGATTTCTCTTTCATTTCTCAGAACATCCGTTACCATCCTGACGGCATTTGCCGATGTACAGCACAGATCACATTCTGCCTTCACCTCCGCTGTGGTATTCACGTAGCATAATACCTTCGCCTGGGGGTGTTTTGCCTTTAAGCCCCTGAGTTGATCAGCATTGATCATATTTGCCATGGGACAGCCTGCATTCCTGTCAGGGATGAGAACCGTCTTTTGAGGTGACAGTATCTTTGCCGTCTCTGCCATGAAAAAAACACCACAGAACACGATAACATCCGCATCTGTCCCTGCGGCCTTGATACTCAGGCCCAGGGAATCTCCCACATAATCCGCCACATCCTGAACCTCGGGAATTTGGTAGTTGTGTGCCAGGATGATAGCGTTCCTCTCTCTCTTCAGACTCCTGATTTCTTCAACAATTTCCATCTAAAACCTCTTCAATGATTCCCCCTCCCAGGACACGGTTGTCATGGTAACACACCACTGACTGCCCCGGGGTTATGGCCTCCTGTTCTTCATCAAATAGAACCCTGAGTTTATTATTCTCAAAAGAGATCGTGCACCGGGCCTCTCTTTTTCTGTATCTTATCCTGGCATAAACCACGGATGGCCAGTGTCTGGCAAGGATGTTCAAATCTCCTGCGATAAGTTCTTTCGCTTTTAAGTCTTTTTTCTCGCCCACGATGATCCGATTCCTCTCAACATCTATGGAAACCACATAAAGCGGGACTCTGTGGCTGATTCCCAGGCCACCTCTCTGACCGATAGTGTAAAAAACGATCCCCTTATGCCTTCCCAGCGTGTTTCCCTTTACATCCATAATCGGACCGGATTTTAGCCCCTGTGTTTTCTCTGACATAAATGTTCGGTAGTCCTTCTGGGTCACAAAACAGATATCCTGGCTCTCCCGTTTCCCGGCTACCTGTATACCTGCTTTTCTTGCCATGTCCCGTACCTCTTCCTTGGTGAAGGGAGCCAGAGGGAAAAGGATAGATTTTAGCTTATTGTATTTAATGGGATAGAGAAAATAGGTTTGGTCTTTCCGTCTGTCCCTCGGTCTTTTTAAAGAGTACCCCTCTTGATCTCTTTCTATCTTTGCGTAGTGGCCGGTAGCGATAAAATCAAAGCCGGAAGTAATCCCCTTTTCCCAGAGGGTGCCAAATTTTATGTATCTGTTGCAATCTATACAGGGATTGGGTGTCCTCCCCCGTAGATATTCGGCAATAAATTTACCGATAACCTTTTCGTCAAGATCTCTCGAAAAGTCCATCACGTAGTGGGGGATTCCGAGCCTGTCACAGACTCTCCTTGCATCCTCTATGGCATCCTGTCCGCAACACCCTATCCCTTTCGCTTCTCTGACACCAAGACACATCGTCACACCCGTGACTTCATAACCCTCCTCCTTCAGCAGAAAGGCGGCCACAGAGGAGTCCACCCCACCACTCATCGCTGCCAGTACCCTTTTCATCCGTAAATACCTCTTTCTATTTCATCTTCTTAGAACCTTGAAAATACCTTTTATGCATGTGTTAGACGCAGTGGTGGCCTCATTCTTTCTTCAATCTCTCAATCTCCTTTTGGATTTCTTCAATTACTTCCGGATTATAGATAACTTTCTTTTTCCCATCCTTCACTGAAATGATATAAAAGACTCTGCCACCATATTTGGCGGTAAATCTTTCATGCGTCTTTTTCTGGAACTCTAACTCATTAATGATTTGCGTAATGTAAGCATATCCCGCAGGTTTAATTTGAAGCCCGATATATTTATCCTTTACCTTGATGAAAAAATCCATATTATATCCCCTATCCCATTTGTCTGGTGCTGGTTCTACTCTAACGCCCAGTGCATGTTGCAGTTGCCCATAAATGGTCTGTATCTCAGACTGATACCCATCGTAAGTTCGATTAATTACCAGGTTGATAACAAAATCTGTGCAATCTTGTTCCGTTATACTCTCGATTTCGGCTTGACACACCTCGCTAATTTTTATGTAGAGCTTCCGCCCTAAATCCTCTAAATGCTTCTTGGGATAGACTTTTTGATAGTAATACTCCTCCCAATCCTCCAAAGATTTGGGAACACATTTTCTTATCTCTTCCGAAACTTTTCCGACATTCCTGGGTCTGTTAAATTGCCAGCGCATATTTGCTTGGTTTATAATCCATTCTTTAGGCATTATCTTTTCCTATGCATAGCTAGAATCCACCAAATATTCTCAGGATTTCCCTTGCCTCTTCAATACTACCCTTGAGTGGTCGTTCTATCTGAGGTAGCTGTATAACCTCAAATTTCAATTGAAATTTGAGGCAATCACTAATGGAGAGTCCCCACATTACAGCGGTTTCACAATTAAGACAATTTTTGTCACATTTCTCGACGACAGCAAAGAGTTCGTCTGCGCACTCGTAGCAGACTTTTTCATAAGACACAAGCGGAGTAAGTTTGGCCTTATAATATGAATCTTCGTCTTCAGTAAGAGTAACCCAGCCTTCTCCTTGCCCTAGATCAAACGCCTTTCGACATCTTTCACAAACCCATTTTGATTCATTCATGTTTTCATCCTCCTTTTATATTCTAAAAATTTTGACTTGTATTTATAATCAAACGTGATATCTACATCAGCCAAACCATTTTTAATCAAATGGGCATTTAAAAAGGTCTTGTTCCACGAATAAAGATAGCAGAGCAAGTTATTTTCATCATCGTATTTTATGGCGTCAAACTTTAGGAATACCTTTTGTCCGCGGGTTTTTTCCCTCAAAAATTGAACCGCCTCTTCATTCTTCTCTGGTCTCTTTTTCACGCCCAATAGCCTTATTTTTAATCCATTATTCAAAATCAGCATCTCTGGGGAGATTATTTCTTTTACGGAATAATATGTTTCCCCTTGTGGATGAGAATTATCTATTTTTGACCCAAATCTCAATTTTCTGGGGTCAACCTTTTTGTCAAATCTTATCGGGTCTTCAAAAATGTAAGGCAATTTCTCAATTTCCTCTTTGAAGTCTGTTTTCGCGCCATCCTGTTTGATTATTTCAAAAGTTGCATCTTGAAAAAAGGTGCCTTGTTTCAGTCCAAGTTTTTCATTTATGACTGCAAGAAAATGCTCATTTATTTCGTATCCAATGGAGTTTCTATTCAGATTCTTGGCAGCCAAAGAGGTTGTGCCGCTTCCAAGAAATGGATCAAGGACAGTATCACCAACAAAACTGAACATCTTGATTAGGCGTCTCGGTAGTTCTTCAGGAAACATCGCTAAATGTTTATCCTGTTTTTCACCTGGAAAATTCCAGTGTCCTGTAAAGTATTGATTCCATTCTTCTTGTGTTAATTTTGATTGTTCTTTAATTTCACTGCTGACCTTTGGAGGACTCCCATATTTTTTTAAAACCAAAATAAATTCATAGTCCAGTTTAATAATTCCACTTCGGGGGTATGGGAAAGATCCCATTACTGTAGCTCCACCAGTGGTATGGCAAGTGGTAACTTTCTGCCAGATGATGGCACCCATGTAGTCAAAACCGGTGCTTTCACAAAATTTGATTATCTCTGTTCTTATGGGAATAACTTTATACCGTCCATAATAGACAGAACGAGCAAACTGGTCGCCGATATTAATACACAAACGACAACCCTTATGTAAAACCCTATGGCATTCATTCCAGACCAAATTAAGGTTGTTAATATACTCTTCATAAGTGTCATTGAACCCTATCTGTTTCCCATTTCCATAATCTTTCAATTGCCAATAGGGAGGAGAAGTAATAATAAGGTGGACGGATTCGTCAGGAACCTCTTTCATTTTCCTTGAATCGCCAATTATTGCTTTATGTAGTGTTTTCATCCAAGCATCCTCTAAGTAATCTGGCTTACTTGAAGCCACCATTTCGCCTGACTGTATGCGGTGGTCAAGAATGGCTCGTATGGGGTCGGCGTGTCAGCAGAGCAAGAAGCCCTGCACCCACGGCGCAGAACCCTGCTATGGAGAAGGGAATAACATAGCTACCGGTACGGTCGAAGATGAAACCTGCGAGGATAGGACTCCCCGATGCCAGGAGCACAGCCGACCCGTGGGTGATTGCGATTAGCCTGGCCAGATAGTCCCTACCGAAATAGTATCCCAACAGGCCGGGGATCAGCGGTACACGGGCTCCGGCAAACACGCCAAGAGCAAGCATGGTGCCGAAGATTGCAGCCGCATCGTGTATCCCTACTAAAGCAAAGACAGGCAGTGCGGTGAGAAAGGAGAACAGGGCAATTCCTTTCGTCCATCCCAGCACATCCGAAAGGGCTCCTCCGCCAGCGCGGGCAATGGTGCCTCCAATCCCGAACGCTCCTAATGCACTTGCCGCCACCAGTGCTGTTACACCCCTATCAGTAGCAAATCGGACGATGTGCGCAGGGATCATGTAGACTGGTACCAAACTGAGCATGTATATGCTCAATATGTAGCAAAAAGCCGTTGTCCTGACAGCAGCACTGAGAGTCCAGTACTCCCTGCTGGCTGGTGCCCCCACCTGGGGAGAGGACTCTGTCAGGTCATCAATGGCAGACGTCATTCGTCGCGGCTCGGCACCATAGGGCAGTATTCCTTTTTCCTGTGGACTTCGTACCATAGTCAGGGCAGCTACAGCCATCGTCACAAAGCAAAGTACACCCAGACCTATGTATGCGTCACGCCAGCCGTAAGAACTTATGAACCAGCTCAATAGCGGGCTTAAGACCATGGTTCCTATTCCCACGCCAGAGGCAACTATCCCCAATGCCAACCCGCGTTTTCTATCAAACCACCGCTGCACTACCGCCAGAGGCGGTGACCAGGTCGCTGCTGTCCCAATGCCTGTAAGAGTATAGGAGAGGTAGAAGTAACTCAGGGAGTCGGCACGGCTGCTCAGGGCAAAACCGGCACCCGTGAGGATAGCACCCAGGAGGAGGGCAAATCTCGGTCCACGCACATCGGTCAACCACCCCATGAAATATCCTGAGACCGCGAAGCTAATCAGCCATATAGTGTTTATCGATGCGGTGGTAGCTCGCGTCCAGCCAAATTCTCCTTGTAGAGGCTGAAAAAATACACCAAAACTATAAAAGACACCACCAGAGGCAGCAGTGGCGAGGGTTGCCCCTGCAACTACAATCCATCCGTAGTGAAGTCGCCATGGTTTGAACATTATCAAATATTCCTGCCGGCCCCGCACGCAGGTAGCCCGGCACAATCCTTCCTCTCCTCCATTCCACCCATAGCGATCATGGGATTGATAACTTTTTGATTCTTTACAGGAACTTGTTTCCCTGTAGAGGCAGTATAGGATAACGACAATTACGTGTCAACAGGAAAGAGACTACTTAAGATACTTTATATTCCCGGGAGATGAGAGACGGGCGGGACAAAATCTATCTTGTCACCCGGTGAAATATCTGGTAGTTTCAGACAAAGTGGTGTGGTTCTTATGTCGTCGGTCATAAGTATTTTATAAGGTTAAAATTAAGTGAAACCGGTTGTTACCATCATAGGAAGGCCCAATGTGGGGAAATCAACCCTTTTCAACCGTTTCTCCGGTAGAAATAAGGCTATCGTGATTGATGAGCCTGGTGCCACCAGGGACCGAAACTATGCAGATTGTACCTGGAATAATAAATCTTTCCTCCTCATTGACACGGGTGGATTTGTGCCCGCTACTGCGGAGACAATCCTGGTGCAGATGCGCGAACAGGCAAATCAGGCCATAGAGGAGGCCGACATCATCATTTTTCTCATGGACGGCAGAAATGGTTTAACACCGCAGGACATTGAAATCGCAGAGATTCTCAGAAGATTGGAAAAGCCGGTCTTTTTTGTCATCAACAAGATTGATGGCCCGAAACAAGAAAATTTAGCCTATGAATTCTACCGGCTGGGGATGGAGAAGATTTACACCATATCCGCCCTCCACGGCCTCGGGATGGGGGAACTTATGGATGACGTTTCCGGACATCTCCCCCCTGCCCCGGCAGATCGTGAAGAGGAAGACCGGATCAAGATCGCCGTCATCGGAAGACCCAATGTGGGAAAATCTTCCCTCGTTAACAAGATATTAGGTTACGAAAGGACCATCGTGAACCCTATTCCGGGTACCACGAGGGATGCCATAGACACCACCTTTGAGTTAAAGGACAGGAAATATCTGCTGATTGATACGGCAGGCATCAGACGAAAGAGCAGGGTACCCCATGGCCTCGAAAAATTCAGCATTATCAAGGCTGTAAGGGCGGTAAGCCGCTGCGACGTGGCCCTGATCCTTATTGATGCTGAAGAAGGCATCACCGACCAGGATGTCAAGATTGCTGGGTTGGCCTTTGAGAGAGGGACAGTCTGTATCTTTGTGGTCAACAAGTGGGACAGGGTGGAAAAGGATCGAGATACTGCGGGAAAGTATGTGAAAGAGATCAGGGACAAGGCTAAATTCCTGGAATTTGCACCGGTAATCTTTGTCTCGGCCCTGACGGGTCAAAGGGTGCTGAAGCTATTCGATACCGTTAACACGGCTTATTGCCAGTACCGCAAACGGGTGAACACGCCGGAGTTGAACAGGAAGGTCAGAGAATTTCTTGCCTTAAATCCGCCTCCCCGCTATCAGAATAGAGCAAACAGCTTCAGCTATGTAACCCAGGTGTCTGTCAAACCTCCCACATTTGTATTTTTTGTCCGTGAGCCAAAGGCGATTCACTTCTCCTACGAGCGATTCCTGGTCAACCGGATCAGAGAGACCTTCGGTTTTGAACACGTACCGCTCAGGATTATTTTCAGAAAGAAGCATAAGGATACCCTCGCACCTTTTCATTAATGTGAACAATCTCAAATCCTTGGGCTATAAACTATCTTGATGAATAGACAATGTACGGTCCTCACATATTCGCAGACCCGATGTGCCGCTATTCAGGAAGCCCCGCTTCGATCTTCATCTTGAACTTCACCGCCTCGATTGCCTGGGAAGCCATGGTTTCCTCGACAACTACGAGTTCTGCAAGACAAAGCTTGCCGAACTTGCCACAGAGGAACTGCACCCGCCGCGTCTGATCACCGGCCATGACCTCATCGCCATGGGCTTTCGCCCCGGTCCCATCTTCAGTGAGATCCTGAAGGCTGTTGAGGATGCGCAGCTCGACGGCGAGATATTTACCGGGGACGAAGCCCGCAGGCTGGTGATGGCTCGCTGGGGACATGAATCTTTTTTCCCGAACCCCTGAGATAGTCAATCATCGGGCCAACAATCAGAGGAACAACATCGGGCAGCATCTTCGGCATCAGGTTATCCATTACCCTGGGCATCAGTTCGGGCATCTGTTCCCTCATATAATCCGGCATGGGTATCTTCCCGGCGACACGATTCAGCATGGCGGGCATAACCTTGGGCATCATCCTGGGCAACAGGATCGGGAACAGGACAGGAAACATGGGCCTCATCATCCAGAGCAAAGCGCCGCCTACCGGCCCGAGCTTACCGACAAACCGCATCATACTCCCCATCCCCAGCGGCATAGCATCCATCAGCTCTTTCCACATACTGCTCATCAGGGCGGCAAATCCCTGCGGGGTCATCAGGTCAATCATCCCTTCAAAGACCGCCCATTGGCGCATAACCTCCGGCTCCGGGTCTTTGAATTTTTTACCCAGACCCAGGCAGGCAAAGGCGGCCAGATCATGAACCCCCATATCTTTACCCTTTTTATCGGCGCTGACGCGAAGCTGGAACTCGCAACAGGGGCAAAGGGCCAGGATCGCCTCGGCATTGATCTCCTCGGCCTCCCTAATCCTCATACCCCCCACTTCGTGGGCCACAGGAGGGTCCTTGATCAGTGTCAGTACTGAGCCACAGCAGTGAGCTGCCTCCCTGTTATATTTCATCTCTTCGAATTGGATGCCCGGAATAGCCTTGATCATATCCCGCGGGGGGTCGTAGATTCCACTGACCCTTCCCATATGACAGGAGTCATGCCATGTTACCTTCCGGGGGACCTCATGGGTATACTTGAATCTCCCCTCACGGATCTGCTCGCTGATAATTTCGCTGTAATGTCTCGTCTTGATATCGAAGGCAATGCCGTGTTTTTGGGCCCATTGGGGATAGACGTGCCTCCACATCATATCACAGGCGGGACAGGAGGTGATGACGGTATCGGCGCCGCAGGCCTTCACGGAGGCAATGTTCCTCTGCATGTTATTGAGGAAGATATCCCATTTACCGGATACCAGCATCGGGGTTCCGCAACAGTTCTCCTTCTGACCCAGACAGGTAAAATCCACTCCGGCGGCGTCCAGGAGGGTTACCGATGCCTTGCCGATGTCTTTTTCCACATAGCTTGCCGTACATCCGGCAAAATAGACATTCCCAGCCTGTGTGCCAGGGGGATGTTTCTCTCTCAACTTCTCCGGGAACCAGGCATCACGGTTATTCCTGTAACCTGCCCAGATATTTCCTTCCTTAACAAGGGCGGCGGCCATCATTTCGAAAGGTGGGAAGGTCATCCTGCCCTCTTCCTGGATCAACTGTCCCCGCAGCTTCATCCAGGAAGATTCGATAGGCAGAGAGGCGGAGCAACGGAGATTACACAGTTCACAGGTTGTACAGGCGATGATGGTATCCACCATCTTCTGATCCCACTTTACATTACCTTCCATATACTCCCGCAGCCAGTACCATTTTCCCCTCGGGCTCTGGCTTTCCCATCCACGGCCATAGAACTGGTCGCACTCGTCAACACAGTAACCGCACTGAGAACAGGAATAGGCATACCAGGCCACATCCGGCGGGATCCCCTTGGCTGGTTTCCTGTGACGTTCTCCAACCAGGGTGATCACCACATTCCCGAAGGGTCGGATAAGTGGTTCGAAGATACTGACTACCTTCATCAGGCGCCCGATGATTCCCCCGCCGAGAACTTTTTGGGGGTTGAAGATACCGTGGCGGTCTCTTTCCTTTTTGAATCTTTCCAGTCTTTTTACCCGCTCGCTCCCCAGGACATGACCTGCTTTTTTGGTAAAATACATGCCCGTGGAGTAGACCCGTCCGCCGTGTCGTTCTGCGATTTTGATTATCGTGAGGACAAGTCCGAAGACGAGGTTGTAGGCAAATCTCCGTTGATCGGAGGGGATAAACCCTAAGATTACCGCTTCCGGTTTTCCTCCCCGCCCCCGATGGATGATTACCCCTTCTTTAACAATAGGCTGATCAACCTTTTGCTCTATTTCACTCATCACGTCACCCAGGCTCTGAAGAGGAACGATCACCTCTGCAGGAACGAGAGAAGGCCCCAGGCGCTTTACCACCATAAGTTTAAAGCGGTTCTTCCATTCATGTTCCGCAATCCTCTCAGACAGGACTTCCCCTTCAAACATCCTAACAATTTCGGTAAGCCCATCCCTTACTCTTTGAGAGTCTTTTTCTGTGTAGGCAATGGTGACAACATACGCAGCCGGCAAGATTACCCGTTCCTCCCCGGAGTGTGTCCGGTGTTCCATCAGGGGCGCCCTGTTTTTTAGTTCCGCCATTCTCGGGTTGATAAAAACAATAGACCAGAGGGGTAATTCACTCCTGTCCATCGCCTCTACCGCTTCTTGTAACCTGCGGGCATCGGGGAAAGCAAGGGCGGTGACGGCTATTTTTTCCTGTTTCCTGATCCTTAAAGTTACCTCCGTAATAAACCCGGTGATACCCTCGGCATCGGCGATTAGATCGAGATTATCACCGGAAAATTTCTTAATGGCGCCATCGGGCAACACCACACGGGCAGAGACCGTATTGTCTCGAAAATAGCCGTGAGCGTATGAACCGATGCCTGCCCCGCCCTGGGCCAACCAGCCGCCAACGGTGGATGAGGGAGCGCTTGTGGGATAGAGACGAAGATCCAGCCCCTCTTTGGCCAGTTCTGTCTGCAACTTTTCCCATGTTATGCCGGGCTGGACAGTAACCTCCATAGCATCACTGTCCGTATGGATGACCTTTCGCATACGCCAGAAATCAACGACCACGCCCTTCTTCGTGGGTACGGCGCCTCCGTAGCCACTGGAAGCCTTTCCCCGAGGTGTAAGGGGTATCCTGCCCTCATTTGCCCAGGCAACCAGGCGAGCCACTTCTTCTTCTGATTCCGGTTGAATGATGGCATCGGGGATAGTGCTCCCTCCAAAAGGACGGATTATACGCGGTATGGCCGCTATATCATGAGAATAGAGCAATCGTTCTGTTTTATCGAAGCTTACCCGCTGATTAAATTCCTTCTCCAGCCATTCCTTTTGTTTTGCTGTCAGATGTGCCATTTTGTTTACCTTCTCTCAGAGATATTCATATTTTTGTATAAATTGTGGACTACATAACCTTTGTTACAAGACTCTTTTTGTGCTCCAGTTGCTCCATCAGCACCTCCCGCATGATGTCGCAGGCCTGGTCAAGTTTGGGACTCGACAGGGCGTAGATGACGTGTGTACCTCCACGACGGGTAACGACCAGGCCCTTGGATTTAAGAAGGGAGAGGTGTTGGGAGATATTGGCGGCTGGATACCCGGTTATCTTGATTAATTCCCCTACCGTCCGTTCCTGATCCCTCAGGATATGGACAATTGCGAGGCGCTTTGGATTTGCAAGCATCTTTAATATGTCTGCTTGAAGTTCTAACAGTTCCAATTCTGTTTCTGAAAATTCCATTGCTTCCTCCTTTCACTTATTCATTTTCTAAGTATATCGAATATATGCATTTTCGAATATAATATACATCAATTAATGAAAGTCAAGAGAAAATTAAGGGCATCCTTTAAAAATTGGGATTGACAGGGGAAATTTTTTCACCTAAGTTTTTTACTTGAATCACTGTAAATTGTAGCCATTCAGTCACAGAGGTTTATTAGAGGAGGGGAGTATAGTTTAATGGAAGCAAAAGATTTATTACGAAACCTTGATGCTTTGGCGGCTGACGACGGCAGTCAGCTTTTGGCGTTGGCTACCAGCGGCAGAGAAGCGGGTCTGCTTGTCCTTGCCGAGGAGATACAGAGACAATTTCATGATCCGATTATTGAATTCTGTGCTATTGTGAATGCAAAATCCGGTAACTGTCCCCACAATTGTTCTTTCTGTGCCCAGTCCGGTATCAGCAAAAGCCCGATTGCGGTCTACCCCTTTTGCCAGCCGGAGGATCTCCTGGAGGCAGCACGAGCGGCTGAGGCCAGCGGCGCTCATCGTTTTTCCCTGGTAACAAGCGGGGCCAGCCTGGCGAAAAGGGAACTGCTTATAGCCTGTGAGACCATCCGCCTCATAAAGGACGAGACAAATCTCCTCCCCTGCGCCTCCCTCGGCAAAATAACCAGGGACGATGCTCATCTACTCAAAGAGGCCGGTCTGGTTCGTTATCACCATAACCTGGAGGCGAGCCGTGATTTTTATCCCCGTATCTGTACTACCCAGACTTATAATGAACGCCTAACTACTATTATGACTGCGAAAGAGGCGGGGCTGGAGATCTGTGTGGGAGGGATATTGGGACTGAGGGAGTCTATCCATGACCGGATTAAATTTGCCCTGGAGATAAAGAATCTAAGCCCGGATTCCGTACCCATCAATCTTCTCGATCCACGTCCCGGGACACCGCTTGCGGCACAACCACTGCTTACGCCGGATGAAGCCGTCCTAACTATTGCCCTTTTTCGCATCATCATGCCACACACCAACCTGAGACTGGCCGGAGGGAGGGTAAGAGTTCTTGGTAATCGGCAGGCTGCAGCCATAAAGACGGGCGTAAACGGTCTCATGATTGGTGACTATCTGGTAACAAAGGGGGCAGAGGTGGATGCCGACCGTGAATTGATCGCTTCTTTAAATCTTACCCTGTCCCTTTCCCCTCCTCTTTCCTGAAATAACTTCAAGAAATTTTCCGGGAAGGTTTGTTGAGACCAGGTTTCCCAAAGAAGAAACGCCTGAGATCACAGATAAGAACCGGAAGGGCTACCAGGCTTGCCAGCTATCTCCTTACCAAATCAGCAATAATATAAGAAATCCTTTTTTGTTGATATTATAAGACTGACAAGAAAAATCCGCAAGCCTTGTTCAAATGAATCCTTGAAGTTTCGGCAGGGTGTGATAAGTATAATTACAACAGCAGAAAAATGCGAATTTCGTATATTGCTTGTTGCCGCCGCGCTGCGCGCGTCGGCAACGGCGGAGCTAAGCTACCACTTTTCAGCTCTTTGTCGGCGCGATGACCATTTACCTGAGTGTTGATTGGAAAGTCATATAATAAAATTGCCTTGCGCACTGACTCGCGCGGCGCCAACAAATCGCTGAAGCGGTCGGCGCTGTGCATGCATGGTCCGCTCTGCGGCCCTGCATGCTCGTGCCGCCGCTTAGCTCCGCCGTAGGCACTTAAAAACCAATAATTGAACTTGTCTGCAATCCAATACCTTTATTATAGGAGGGAGAAATGATGGGAGAAACAAGCAGGCACCGGCCATTATTTCTGCTAATGCAAGCTTATTCCGAACTACCTTTATCAAAATACTTTCCAGATTATGATATTGAATATTTACTAACACGCCTGTCAGGATATTCTAAGGCATTTGGCGAATATTATGTTTTTCGTCTAACGAATATATTACAGTCGATGAGACGAGAATTTGGAATTACATTTGAGAACGAAACTTTCAATCAAGATACAGAAAGTGGTGAACTGGAGACTTCTATATTAACAGAGTATTATATTGTATTTTTACAGGTTTTAATGGATCAGTTGGCCGTATTTATACCTTTCTTTTATAGTGATAAGGAAAAACATAAATCACTGGTCCCTAAAAATACTGGTGCGTTGATTAATCGGTTTAAAAGCTTTGCTCAAATTAGACATGTTTATTTGGACAAAGAAGCAATTGACCATGAATTCTTTTCACATATGAAAAACGGGCATTGTTAATCTGGTATAGCTTGCTTCAAGCCTGACGGCCTGTGCCGAGGCAATAACTATACCAAATGAACAATGCCCGCTTACAGCGGCGGCTGATTTGCGACGTGTGTGCCGGGCATGGCACGGGACTAACGGGGTGCAAGTCCCCGAACCAGGTT
>JASEGZ010000029.1 GCA_030018935.1 Syntrophales bacterium | reverse complement strand
GCCTTTCTTGGCATTTTGGCGAAAAAGGCTGAATCCAAATTTCCAGATGTCTGAAGTTTTTATTATAACAAATTTTAACTGAATTTCTCAATATTAAAAGAAATATTTGTAAGCAGTCAGCCATCAGCCGTCAGCTTCCAGTAAAAACAAAGGCTTACCCCCTTAGATGTTTACTATCTGTAAGCGTTCAACCATCAGCGTTCGGTTTCTTCCTGACCGCTGATTGCCGATTGCCGAACGCTGAACGCTGACGAATATTTTTTATTATTGTGAAAACTCAGGGAGTTTGCTATTTTGAGTTCCATGAAGCATATCATACTCGGTACAGCGGGACATGTTGACCATGGTAAAACGGCACTCATCAAGGCCTTGACCGGTATTGACACAGACAGGCTCAAGGAGGAGAAGGAAAGGGGGATCACCATTGACCTTGGTTTTGCCTCCCTGGCCCTGAAAAGTGGTCAGACGCTTGGCATCGTGGACGTACCAGGCCATGAGAGGTTTATAAGAAATATGGTTGCCGGGGCCGCAGGCATTGATCTGGTGGTATTGGTCATCGCGGCGGACGAAGGTGTTATGCCTCAGACGAGAGAACATCTCCATATCTGTTCCCTCCTCGGTGTTAAAAGGGGGCTTGTTGCCCTCACCAAGATTGATCTCGTTGATGAGGACTGGCTTGAACTTGTCACCGACGATGTCAGGGAATTTCTCAAAGGGACTTTTTTGGAATCATCTCCTATCATACCCATTTCCGCCATAACCGGCGTTGGCCTTCCTGAATTTCTTGCCACCCTTGACCAGGTATCCTCTGAGATGGAATGGGAAGACGATACAGGTGTCTTCCGGTTGCCTATTGACAGGGTATTTACCATGAAGGGATTCGGGACGGTCGTTACAGGGACATTGATGTCGGGGCAGGTGAAAGTTGCCGAGGGGGTGGAGATACTACCGAAAAAGTTGACGGCAAAGATAAGAGGTATTCAGGTTCATAACCAGAATGTCGCTACCGCCCAGGCGGGTCAGAGAACAGCCATCAATCTGCAGGGAGTCGAAAAGGCGATGATCGCAAGGGGGGACGTCCTGGCACGGCCGGCAACATTAGAGGCGTCGCCCCGTCTTGATGTCTCATTTGAGTATCTGGCGGGTGCCACCAGAAAGCTGAAGAACAGGACCCTTGTCAGGTTTCATGCGGGGACCAGTGAAATCATCGCCCGGATGATTCTCCTTAACCGGGACGAGATAGAACCTGGGGAAAATAGTTATGCCCAGCTTGTACTTGGATCTCCCGCGGTCACCATGGCGCGGGACAGATTCGTAATCAGAAGTTATTCGCCGGTGACAACGATTGGGGGCGGAATGATTATTGATCCCCTTCCTAAAAAGCAGAAAAGGTATGCGGACAGAGTACTTCACGAATGCTCCCTGTTGCACGAAGGAACCCCTGTGGAGAGAACGAACACGATTATTGAGCGGGCCGGTTTCGAGGGTATCAGTGTCCAGCGGCTTGTGATGAGGACGGGAACCAATCAGAACCACCTCCAACAGATCCTGGAGAAGATGTTTTCGGAAAGGCAGGCCATTCTCATGGACAGGGACGAAAGAAGAGTTGTGTCCCTGTCCATATATGAAAACCTCCAGCAGAGAATTCTTCAGGAAGCCCGAACATACCATGAAAAATTTCCTCTCAAGGAGGGTCTGCCAAAGGAGGAACTGAAGACCACCATGGGGCGCTTCGTTAGTCCAAGACTCTTTAACATGGCGCTCAAAGGCCTCGAAAAAAGTGGAGAGATTGTCATTGATAGGGAAAACATCCGTCTCCCCGGGCACAGCGTCAACCTTGAGGGTGATCTGAAGGATCTCCGTGGGGAAATATCTGTCCTCTACCTCAATGCCGGGCTTACCCCCCCTTCTCTAAGAGAGGTCCGGGAAAAATTCGCCGACCGGAAAGTCCAGGCGGAAAATGTATTTAATGTAATGCTCAGGGAAGGTGTACTGATAAACGTCAGTGAAGACTTATATTTTTACAGAGATGCCCTGGAGAAGCTCCGGGAGGATTATAAAAATCTCCTCCTGAAGGAAGGCAAAGCCACACCGGCAAGTTTTAAGGAATTGACGGGACTTTCACGAAAATTCATCATCCCGCTGATGGAATATTTCGATATGACAAAGCTGACCATCAGGGCGGGGGAACATCGGATCCTGAGAGAAAGAGAGGGGAAATGACTCCCGAAGAATCTCCGGTGGGGATAGAGCGATTCGACATTCAAGTTTACGACAGCCGGGGTTTCTCAAGAACCACCACCGAGATTATTAGAGAGATACATCTCGAAATATTCCTCAATAATCAAAGAGTTGTCACCATCGCCTGTACGGGAAATCATGTAAAAGAACTGGCGGTGGGATTTCTCAGGGCAGAAGGGATCATCAGGACTCTTACGGACTTGAAAAAGATTGAGGTTTCTGATGACCAAGCCACCGTGAATGTCTATACAGGGGAAGCATACCCTTCCCATTTTGATGCCTCTAAAACCATCTACTCGAGCGGCGCCCGCCTCAGAAGGCCGGAGGGAGATACCCCGGATCCTGGCGTCGGAACGGGAACTTCCCTTCACCTGGCCGGTGAAGGGGTAAAGAGAAAGGGGGTGCCGATTACACCGGAAAAGGTATTAAGTCTCATGGAGAGTCTCCTTGAGACGTCGTATCTGCACAATATAACCCATGGAACACACTGTTCCGCCTTAGCCAACGGCAATGGTATCCTTGTCTTGCGGGAAGATATTGGGAGGCACAACACGATTGACATGATAGGTGGCTACACCCTTCTTGAAGGCATTGACTGTTCCGATAAGATTATCCTGACAACGGGGAGGGTTTCCTCGGAAATCGTCAACAAGGTAGGGAAATTAGGGGCGCCGGTGATCATCTCCCACTCGGCTCCCACATCTCAGGCCATTCACTTATTGAAAGAGGCGGGAATAACCCTTATCGGGTATGTAAGAGGTGGAAAGATGAATATATATTCTCAGGAAGGGTGGGTAGGTAGTTGAAGATAAAAAGTATTTATATTAAAGACATACGGCCGGGAGAGAAGATTAACGATTCCTTCCTCGTTACAGAAAAAAACCTCGCCTTTTCTCAAAAAGGGGCGCCCTATCTTAATCTTCGCCTCAAGGACAAGACGGGAGAGGTGGAGGGCAGGATATGGGATAATGCCATGGAATGGGATCCACTCTTTAAAAGAGGAGATGTGATCTATGCTCAGGGGAGAGCTGCCAGTTTTAAAAACATCCTTCAATTGTCACTATCCGAAGTAAAAAAAGTTGACGATGATACAATAGATCTGGCCGATTATTTCCCCGCTGCCAAATGTGATCCGGAGAAGATGTTTACAGACCTGATGGCGCTTGTTGAACAGATCAGGACCCCTTGCCTGAAGGCGCTATTGCTCGCATTTTTTCAGGACGAAACGATAACGGCGTCCTTCAAAAAAGCGCCGGCGGCCAAAAGTCTGCATCATGCCTATATCGGAGGTCTTCTCGAACATACCCTTTCCGTGACACGCCTCCTCGCCCTGACGGCAGAACACTATCAGGGCCTCAACAGGGATCTCCTCATAACCGGCGGTATTCTCCATGATATCGGGAAGATACATGAACTTTGCCATCGCAGAACCATTGACTATACCGATCAGGGGAGGCTCATCGGACACATCGTCATCGGTTTAGAGATGTTAGATGCCAAGATTGCCACTGTAGCAGACTTTCCCCAACAACTGGCCATGGAACTCCGGCATCTCTTACTCAGCCATCATGGTATGCTGGAATACGGGTCCCCCAAACGTCCCAAGACCTTAGAGGCCCTTATTGTTTACTTCATAGATGACCTTGATGCCAAGGTCAACGCCTTTAAGGGATTCATAGAGGACTCCCCCGATGACGAGTCAGGCTGGACCCCCTTTCACAGGTTATTTGAGCGATTCATCTATAAGGGAAAGTAAGTTCATCATTATGATCCCAATACATTTCTCGCGATGATAATCCGCTGGATCTGATTTGTTCCCTCAATTATCTGGGTTACTTTGGCATCCCTCATCATCCTCTCTACAGGGTACTCCTTCATTATCCCGTATCCGCCGAGTATCTGAACGGCATCCGTGGTAACTTTCATTGCCGTATCGGAGGCAAAACATTTTGCCATGGCGGCAAAGGTGGCCAGTTCCTTACCTGCCCTTTTGTGCCCTATGTATTCAGTCGTCGTATAGATCATCCTTCTTGCAACCTCAATATTCATTGCCATATCAGCGATCATGAACTGGACGCCCTGAAATTCTGAAATAGATTTTCCAAACTGAGCCCTCTCTTTTGCATACCTTACCGCTTCATCGAATGCCCCCCTGGCAATGCCCAGAGCCATAGAGGCAACGAGCAGCCGGCTTTTCATGAATTCAGTCATAACAATCTTGAAACCATTTCCTTCTTCATCCAGGAGATTTCCTACCGGCACTTCAGCATTATCAAAAGTGAGCTCTCTCGTTGAAGAACCCACAACGGCCATTTTTTCCTCTTCCTTGCCGAACCTAAGACCGGGGATATCCCTGTCCACAATAAAAGCGCTGATACCTTTATCCCGCATCCCGGGTTCAGTAACAGCAAAGACCATAAATACATGGGCATAACCGGCGTTTGTAATTAAAATCTTACTTCCATTTATCAGGTACCTCTCACCTGAACGTACCGCCCTGGTCTTAATGGCAGCGGCATCGGAGCCTGCATCAGGTTCCGTGAGAGCGACACCAAAATACGCCCCGTCCTGAACAACCTTTCGGTAATACCTTTCTTTCTGGCTTTCGGAACCCCAATCTACAATAAAGTAAAGTCCGGTTGTATGGGTCGCAAAGCTGATACCTACCGATCCATCTACACTGGATAGCTCTTCCACAGTCAGACAACATGTGGTCAAATCTGCATCACCCCCACCCTGCTCCAGCGGGAGGGAAAGACCTAACAGGCCATTTTCGTGGAGAATCTGCACCAAATCCGGATTAAAACTATGCTTCTTCTCTGCCTCTATGGCAACTGGTCGTATCCTTTCCCTGGCCAACCTGGAAACCATATCCCGAATCATCATCTGTTCATCACTCAATTGGATCATTGTTCCTCCCTCAAAGCAAAAACTTAAGAATATATGTCCGATGAGGAAATGAAAGCTTTGCAGAACTGAAAATTGCCCTGATGAAGGCCATTTTCAAAGCTCTCAAAATAAGTTTCTTTACCGGACAATATGATGTAATCTATCACAAAAATACAAAGAAAGGTAAAATTACCTTTATTCTCAACGATAGCGGGGGGAAATTATCTATTACCCCTTCCGTGAGTCTCTTGCTGAATCCCAAATTTCCCCATTGTAACTCGCTTCTCATTGAAGAAGAAATAGTGGCCCTTGTGGATACAGGGATTGACAGGAAACAACTGGAAAGGATTTTAAAAGAAACAAGGATTGACCTTCTCATAAACACCCATACCCATCCGGATCATGTAGCGGGTAACAGTCTTGTAAGCAAGACGACATCAGCCGAGATATACGTACCCGAACAGGAAGAAGGAAATACCCTGTCTCTGGAGAGGATGAAAAGCGCGCTTGGTGTCCTGGGCAGATACGTAGAGCCATCATGGGAGAAGGTAGTAAAAGATGTGATGGGATTCCGTGAGTCCGAAAGGGAGACAACCTATGGAGAGGGACATGTATTTGATTTCGGCAAGACACGAATGGAGGCCATCCACACCCCCGGACATTCTTCCGGTCATTTTTGCTTCTTGCTCCACAGTGAAGAACTTTTCTTTTCCTCCGATCTGGGGCTGGATTCTTTCGGTCCCTGGTACGGCTACCTCAATTCTAGCCTTGAAGACTATCTCCATACCATAGAGAAGGTCAAAAAAATAGGGATCAAAAGGGTTATATCAAGTCATGCAGATGGAATAGACGATGATCTTCATAAAGGTCTTGACAGATGTCTCGAAATTATAGGCATGCGGGAAGAGAGGATTATGGAATTGCTGAAGAAAGGAGAGAGAGGGGAAAGAAATCTTGCAAAATACGGTATCATTTACCATAACCTAAATAAATTTAAGGGCCCGATGAGGGAGTTTCTCACATTTTTTGAGGAAAATATAATCAGAGAACATCTAAAAATCCTCGTAAATTCAGGAAAAATTAAGTGCTGATTCCCCGCTTCTTGTTTTACTTCCCCCATAACTCCTTAAGTCCAGGAATTCAACCTAAAAGAGGCGAACAGAGCATTGCTGGAGATTAAAACAAGAAAGATCAGGGGCGCAAAGGTTTTGAGGATTGATTGAGCACCCCAAATAGGATCCCCATGCTGGGACCATCCTTAACCGTTCCTAAGCGGGGGGAAGCTGGTATAGGGCTGCCTTTTCCACTTCCTGGTAAATATCGTCAATCGCTTTCTGAATTCCGATGGTCTTTTCCAAAGCGGTAGCAATTTTGCAGTAGGTTTTTATGTCATCGAGGGATAATCTTCTGCCTTTTCTATCTTTCAGCCATTTATCACAGACCTGGTAACCGCCAATCTGATATTCCCAGATCGCTGGTTTAACACCTTCAAAGTATTGATCATTGTTTATATAAACACATTCGTTTTCATACCTCACCTTTTCCACTCGGAAATCCCCTTTGCCCTGAAGTTTAGCGATAGGTGAATCAAGTTCAGGAGACTTGAGCAGGTGCAAATCCACCAGACCCTCCCCATGACCTCCCATTTTGATAAACAGCTCATAATCTTTTGTAAAAGGAACCCTCGGAAAATCTATCTTGAGAAGATCTGCATACTTTGTGCGATAGATATTTGAATAGAGAACAGCATAGATGTAAAAGAAGACTTGTTCAGGGGAAGGGGTTTTCTTAAAATTCCTGGTTAGTTGTTCAATGAGCGCAGAGGAGAGGTTTGGTTTTTTAGCCTCATAATCTTCCCGTGGTTCAAAGAGCATCATCACAGTCCTTGAAGATCGCCGTTTAGGATTATCTCTTTTGTTGTATTGGTAGAGCGGGAAAAGATAACCACTCCCAAATCTTCCTGCTGTATCAAGCGAATTAAAATTCGTTATTTGGTCTGCACAGAAAACGTGGCGAAAATCCCTTATTACCTGTCGCGAGACGATCAGTCCCAAATTTTCTTTCATCATGTGGCGCATGACTTCTTTTCGGGAGCGTTCAATGACCTCATCATGGTAGAAAATCCATCTTGTATCAAACGGCCTGTATAAAATCTCAGTAATGGAATCTTCCCAGTTTTCATCTTTTTTTATTTTTTCCCGTCCAGTCTTCAATCTCCAGTTTGATTTGTCTTTTAACTGAAATGTCTGCCGAATAAGTTCGTCCGGCATTTTTTCATCGCGAAATATCCTGATGCGTCTTTTCAGGGCTTCCTTATCGAAGTCAATCACAAAGCTATCCCTTGATGTTACTATTCCAACGCTATTTACTGAAAACACGTCCGTTATTTTAGGGTATTTCTCATAACCTTCTAAAAGCTTCTCATCTCTCGGAACGAAAAGATAAAACTCTGCTCTTGGCGATAAACTCCGCCATTTGGTTGTTTTGATGTTATTTTCCGCCAGCCAATCATATTTGTTTTCTCTCAGACCCCAAATCTCTGAATGATAGATCGCGCAGTCTTTCTTTTTACCCTTCTGCTTTATGAACAGTCCAATCGCCACTCCCTGCTGGATGTCAAAGACATTCTCATCTTTGGAGCCGTCAGGGCATTTCTCCCTCTTCAGACTGTTGCCGTGTAAGTCAAGGATATAAATCTCATTGAAACTATCCATCAAAGACTGCCGCATGCCCCGGAAGGTGGGATTATCAAGATAGCTGTGATTGGTGATAAACCCTAAGACCCCTTCTCCTGCCTGGTCAATCTTCCATTGGGCGAACCGGATGAACTTTACATAGTCATCCTGGAGCCACTTGGGATTTTTCTCTCCGAGGGGTTTGCCATCAACTTTATAGTAGGCTTTGATTTCTTTAGATATCCACTCACCCACATTGGAAGAATGACCTGAATAAGGTGGATTGCCAAGTATAACCAAAATAGGCTGTTCTTTTTTTACTTTTCCTGCCGAGTGGGATTCTTCAGACAGGGATACCATACCGGGAAGTGCGGTTTGGGCAAGTTCCTCCATCTCTAAGGTATTAGTCAGATAGAGTTTGAATCGGTCATCCTTCTGAAGCCTATAGCCAAGTTCTTCCAGTAGAAAGGACATCTTTAAGTGACCAACAGCATAGGGAGCCATCATCAATTCAAATCCATAGAAATTTTTTAGGATTTGTTCACTCAGGAGTTTTTCTTTTCCCCCTTCGCCATATTTGGAAACGAATTCCTCTACCGCTAATTTGGCTGCCTCGGCTAAAAAGGTAAGCGTTCCTGCAGCGGGGTCTAAAACCGTTACCGATTCACCGGCAAACCCATCCGCCTTCTTAAAATATTCCTTCAGAATATACTGCAATGAACGGATAATGTAGGAGACCACCGGCTCAGGAGTATAATAGACTCCCCGCCTTTCTCTTGTTTCCGGATCGTATTCAGTCAGAAAGGTTTCGTAGAAATGGACAACAGGGTCTTTTCCCTTCCCTTCATGAAAATACCGGTGAAGAATATTTTTCACGTCTGTAACTGCCAGGACTTCGGAGATATCGTCAATAATCCACTCCATCTCTGACGGTACGTCTTCAAGCGAGATGAATCTGAATATATCCCTTAATATTCCGATGGTACGGGGAATATTGTCGTAAGCCAGTTTCCTGTTGAATCCGTCCTCCGAACGGGTGCGGGCAGCAAAGAGTCCATAGGTAATAGTTTGTGAATAAAGATCAGCAAACTCCTCTCTGACAAGACCACTGATGAGATATTGTCTGAAGGCATCATAGAATCCGGAGATGAAGCCTTTCTTTTGATTTTCTTCTTTTTTTAACTCTTCAGTAACTACTTCATCCTTCAGAAAACGCGTCCTTTTTGCTAATTCTACAGCCAGGGTTTTGGCGTCATAGACCCTGGGAAGGGAGAAGGAAAAGAATTGCTCCAGCAGTTTTAAAAACTCGGTTTCTTTTTCAACAGGCGGGATAGATTTTAGTTTATGCACAACGAAAGGTCTGGCAATAGAAACTTTGGCGCTCAAGGCTCCATGGCGATAAAGCCGGAATTCAAAAAAGTTGGTTAATATGAGATTGGGGAAGGTTCGGAGATACCGTTTTAGTTGGTCTGTTGTTTCTATCTGGTCTAAATGTTCAACTGTGGGCGCTTTGGCTTCAATATAGCCAACAATATGTTGCTTTCCGTCCCAGATTCTAAAATCAGGATTACCCGCTTCGGTTTTTTTGGGGAGGGAAGTAACATGAACATCTGTTTTGTTTATCGTCTCTGAGTAACCTTTTAAAAGCTTCTCTAAAGTCGAATAATAACTTACTTCCGTGGCATCTCCACGAGATGCAATTTCATATACGTTTTTTAAGTATGATTTTAGCATCTAATAATTCTCATCCGTGCGCCTCTACCCCCAGTTCTTGCCGGAGGCAATGTCCACCTTGAGAGGCGCCTGCAGCTCGATTACCCCTTCCATCTCTTCCTTGACCAGGGCCATAACTTCATCCCTTTCCGTCAGGGGCGCCTCAAAGACCAGCTCATCATGGACCTGCATGATCATGCTTGCAGAGAGCTTCCTCTCTGCAAAACGCCTTGAAATATTGAGCATGGCAACCTTGATGAGATCGGCCGCCGTCCCCTGGATCGGGCTATTGATGGCCATGCGTTCGGCAAACTGGCGCTGGGAGAATCATTTTTGTAATGTAATGGAAGGATACTGATAGCGCCTACCAAATCCTCATTATCCTCCCAGAAAAACCTTTTCAACCTCCTTATTTTCAAGGAGTTTCCCGCCTGTGTCTTCAAGAAAGATATTTCCGTTTTTAAAGACATAACCCCTGTGACATATTTCCAGGGCCATGCGCGCATTTTGCTCAACCAACAGAATACTCGTTCCCGATTTGTTTATTTCTATCAGCTTCTCGAATATCAAGTCAACATACATCGGAGAGAGACCCAGCGAGGGCTCATCAGCAAGAAGAAGTCTCGGTTTCTGCATCAAGGCCCTGCCCATCGCAAGCACCTGTTGTTCCCCTGTAGAGAGCACTCCTGCCTTCTGCCTTCTCTTGTCTTTAAGGAGGGGAAATATTTCAAGGATATGTTCTATCTCTGTTTTGATATTTCCTCTGTTCCCTGAGAATGCTCCCATCTCAAGGTTTTCGATAACGGTCATTGAGGGAAAGAGTCTTCTCCCTTCGGGAATCAGCGAGATCTCCTTCCTAACGCGCTCATCCGGCCTTAGTGCCCTAATGCTTTCACCATTGAAAAAAATGTCACCGCCTGCTTTCAAGTCCACCATTCCGAAGACTGCCTTCAGCGCCGTTGATTTACCGGCTCCGTTGGGTCCGATCATCGCCGCAATCTCACCGGAATTTACCGAAAAAGAGACATCCTCAAGAGCCCTGACCTGTCCGTAATAGACACTTATGTTCTTAGCTTCGAGCTGCAATTCTTCGGCCTTTCCCCATGTATGCATCAAGCACTGCCTCATTGTTCTGTATCTCGGAGGGATCACCTTCAGCTATCTTACGCCCGTGATCAAGCACAATAATGTTGTCCGAGACATCCATCACGACCTTCATGTTATGCTCAATGAAAAGGATTGTCTTGCCTTTGTTCTTGAGGCCCTCGATGATTTCAAACAGTTTCGGGATCATATTAGGGAAGACTCCTGCTGTCGGTTCGTCAAAGAGATAGAATTCCGAATCCGTTCCAAGGGTGCGTGCAAATTCCAGAAGCCTCCTTTGACCGTGGGAGAGATTCTCAGCGAGTTCCGTTCTCTTGTCTTCCAATCCTACGATTCTCAGTAATTCCATTGCCTTTTCGGTATTTTCCTTCTCCTCTTTCAGCATGGCGGAAGTTCTCGAAAGCGCAGCCCAAAGCGTCTCTCCCCTGTCGTATTTGATACCGAGCATAACATTTTCAAGAACGGTCATCTGTGGGAAAAGCCTGATATTCTGGAATGTCCTGCCGATGCCGACATTAAAGATTTTGTGAGCTGCAAGGTTTGTAATCTCTCGTTCCTTGAAATAGATATTGCCAGAGGTGGGCCGATAAAAGCCGGTGATAAGGTTGAAGGTGACCGTCTTGCCGGAACCGTTCGGACCGATCAGGGCTGTTACGGTTCCTTTCGAGACCCCGAAGGAAAGATTATTGACAGCCTTCACGCCGTCAAAGCTTTTAAATATGTTCTGAACTTTGAGAATTTCCATCTATTTGAACCTGTATTCCCCAATTATCCCTTGCGGCCTCTTGAGCATCAGGACAATCAAGAGAAGGCCATATATCATCTGCCGGAGAGGTGCTGCCACAGAACTCGGCATACCTAAGAACCGCAGCATCTCAGGGAAGATCACAAGCACCAAGGCGCCGACAAAAGAGCCGCGTATACTTCCCATCCCGCCGAAAACGACCATGAGGAGAACCGCAATTGACTCCATCACAGTGAAGCTTGAAGGGTCGATGAAGGTTATATAGTGGGCGTATAAACTTCCGGCAATTCCAGCGAAGAAAGCCCCGATCACAAAGACTATCAGCTTATATTTATTGACGTTCGTTCCTATGGAGAGACTCGCAATCTCATCGTCCCGAATGCTCCTCAAAATCCTTCCGAAGGGGGAATGAACAATCCGGTTGATCGCGAACCCCGTCAACGCAACGAAAACTGAAATAAGTATTAGATATGCCCAGACCGGCTGAAGTTCGAACCCGAACAGACTGAATTTCGGGATGCCGGGCAGACCCATCGGCCCTCTTGTCAGCTCGACCCAGTTCTTTGAAACGGAATAAACGATTACTCCGAAACCGAAGGTCGCAAGGGCAAGGTAATCTCCTTTAAGCCTTATGGATGGAATCCCGATGATGAGACCAAGGAGAGCTGCAAGACAGGCGCCTATCAAAAGGCCAATCCACGGCGATACCCCGAAATTCAAAGCGAGGAGACTTGACGTATATGCACCCACGCAGGCAAAGGCGATGTGCCCCAGAGCAGGCAGACCGGTATACCCAACAATCAGGTTAAGACTGAGCGTCAGGATTATGTAAATACCAGAGATGATCAGGATATGAAGGAGATATTCCATCTACAGCCTTTCCCTGTCATTTTTCGTTCCCAGCATTCCTTCCGGCCTGAAGAGAAGAAAAAGTATAAGTACCGCAAATGCGATCGTATCTTTCCATCCGGCCTGAATCTGCCATATACCGAGGTTTTCGACAATTCCCAAAAAGAAACCACCGAGCAAAGCCCCCGGAATGCTTCCTATGCCGCCGATAATCGAGGCGATGATACCTTTCAGGATCGCATTCATGCCCATCGTCGGCTCTATGTTCGTCTCCAGGGAAATCAAAACCCCGGCCATACCGGCAAGGGCAGAACCGATGCCAAAGGCATAAAGCACGATCTTCTCCGGATAGATACCGGATACACTCGCCCCGATTGGGTCATCGGCCACCGCCCGGATCGCCTTGCCGATTTTCGTTCTTTCGACGATAACCCAGAGAGCGGCAAATATTATAAGAGAGGAAAAAAGGATTAATATCTGGATCGGCGTTATAACAGCGGAAAGTATTTCGTATCCCTCAACAACCGGCCCCATCCTTAAGGTAAGTATCTGCGCACCGTAAAGAAGCTGTAAAAGATTCTGGATAAATATGAATACGCCGAATGAGGCTATGAGGAAGACAAGCCCCGGAGCGTCGCTTCTTCTGAGGGGCAGGTAAATTATCCGATCAATGGCTATACCGAGGATTGCAGCAAGGAGCGAGGCAAAAAAAAAGACAGGGTTGGATTGATGCCTAAAGACATCGAAAGGCTGTAGGCGAAATAAGCCCCGGCAGTATAGACGACACCGTGGGCGAAGTGAAAAAACCGGACGGTTTTATAAATGACTGTAAAGCCAAGGGCTATAAGGGCATAGATACTGCCTGCAATAATGCCGTTTAAAAGTAATTGGTTAAACATTCAAATCCCATATCTGATATCTTCAACATTCTTCTCTTTGATTTCAGTGTAACCTCTAATTATTTCCGCGCTGATTTTAGCTTTAAACTGAATCTCGGAAATATATTCTCCAAAAACTTCATCCGCCTCTCCATTTCCTTCAATTACAAGCCAACCGAAATTGCCTTCGCCCCAGTGGACAACTTTGTTCTCTTTAAAAAATACTCTTCTGCCTTGCTTTAAGTAAAAAACAGCAACTTCCCTTAAAAAAGAAATATAACAGTCAATAAGCTCTCGTTCACGCCTGTCGAATTCTGCTTTCATTACTTCCCATAAAGATTTTAGTTTATGCATTGTATTAATCTATTTTAAAACTTCATGCCGCCTCTTAGACATAACCCGCTTTTATAAAATCCTCTGGTGATATAAGCTTTATTCCCTCAAATGCCTTGATTTTTAATATGTGCGTATCTCTACTTATAATGTAGTCTGCATTTACAGTTGCTGCGCATTCCAGAAATTTGTTGTCACTTGGGTCATCCTGAATTATTCCTACACTGACCTTTGTTTCTACAAAATTGCCGACTTCCAGTATCTGATCCAGAAACTCACCAATCTCATCCTGATTAAACTTAAATTTAGGATAATTCAAGACTCTTTTAATCTCATCAAATATCCCGGCAGAAATGAACAATTCTAAATTTCCCCTGATGCAATTCTGAAAAATCTCCCGAGATGCCCCTTTCCAACCCAGTGCTGAAACAAACACATTAGTATCAAGCACTACCTTCTTGCCCATTTAATAGCCTCGGCCACCACATCTTCCTTTAGCCCTTCTTTTTTGAATCGTTTCTCAACCTTCTCAGAGAGGCACTTGAAACGTTCCGCAACCGGGGGCCGCTGCACCTTTTTGATTACCAGATAATCCTTCCCGCCGAACAAGAAAAGTTCATCATCAAGTTTCAAACCCAATGACTTTTTTATCTCTTTGAGAAGTCTTGAATCACCAGCTTTATCCAATTTCAAAAGTTTGTCCACAGTGACCTCCGGTTTGTAATTACTTCCTTGCCTTTATCTATCCATCACTTCTTCTCAGGCTTATACTTTTCGATAAGCTGGGCAGTGATGCTGTCGAGTTCTTTTAAAAAGGTTGCCTTGTCCGCCATTACTGTACCTGTTCTTTATCATCCGCTATCTTTTTCTCAAGATACGCCTTTGTTCTGTCCAGAAACTCTTTATACAAAGGCTCGGTTTCCGATATGAATCTCTTAATAGACGTCCATCTTACATCAAGATATTCGTGGGAGATAATGTTTCTGAGACCTACCCATTCTACCAGTTTCTCCATATTCTCGGCCGAAAAGCCGGAGATAAGGGACAGGTTCTTGACAATAGCCTTGTAAGTATCGGGGATGGCCTTATCTTCAGAGGTCAGGATGATCTTCGAGATATCTATGGAGGAATTTATGATATTTTCAATCCATCGCTCTACATCCCTACGTTTAGTTCTTTCTTCATTATATTCTTTCCATGATAGAGATTTGAACAGACTATAGTCCTTAAGCTCGTTTTCAAGGAAAGACATATGTTTGATAAGCCTGTATTTAACTTCTTTTTTCAAGTAAAACCCTCTCTGCATAATCATTTATTATAAAATCCATGAAATCTTCCGCCTCGGTCGTTACGATCAGCATAAAATCAAGATAGAGCCCCCAGTCGTTTATCGCAAGGGGGATGCCCCGTATGGCGCTGGCAGCCACACTTGATGAAACCCTGTTTAAGACCAGAAGTTCCACCTCTTTCTTAAGAATCCTCTCAATTTCGAAACATATCTCATGTTCACCATCATAGAATATTTCTTCCTCATACTCTACAGGATGCCGCTCCTTTGGATAAAAATATACCGCTATATCAACATCCGATAGTTTCGTCGCCGTGCCTCTCGCATGGGAACCAAACAAAAATGCAAAGGCAATGTCCTTGCGGGTTGAGAAATAGCTCTCAAGAGTTTCTATGTTCATAGTCTCTTGCCTCAAGTCCATATTCCGCCGTCCAGTCATGCTCAGGCTTATACTTTTCGATAAGCTGGGCAGTGATGCTGTCGAGTTCTCTTAAAAGGGTTGATTTATCCATAACAAGTCTCTTGATAAGTGCCAATTAGAATATTGTGTGCGAGTTGGAAAAAACGGACGGTTTTGTAAATGATTGCAAAGCCAAGGGCAATAAGGGTATATTTTACGTTCGGCGCGTCGACTGACATTTATTCCTCATCGGTTAACGCCCGGCTTCAGCGGGAACCGGCTTTATTGGCGATCCGCTGCAAGCCGTTGTTAGCTCAAGGTCTTTCCCCTACCTGGCCTCTATGCTTAAATCGCTATCCTTATATCCGAACAGTGAAAGTAGTTCGTGGCACCGCCTCACTATTGAGTTCGAGTTCAGCTTTGTCTCTACAAAGTATCGTGAGTCGGAAACTCGTGAAGGCTGACTCAGTTTGTTGGCGTGCACGCCGAAATATGCCATCTTGGAACCACGAAGCATGAGCGCACGATCAAACTCCGCAGGGTGTCTTCGGTACATTTCCTCAGAGACAGTGACGATAAGGTCTTTCCAGTTGCGAGGACGGTGTGTTTTTCCGAGAAGCGTAAAAGCCAAGATCTGCTTGTTGATATAGCCGTCGGTAGATGGTACGGAGACTCTATGCCTCGTGGTCTGATATACTACTGGTGGTGTGGGAGAAACGGGAGTTCCAGAATGATGGGCAACACCGTCCAAAAATCTCTCAATATCGTCAATTTCCGGGCGAAATCCGGATAGTTTTTCAGTGGTTTCTATCAAGAGGTCTACCAAGAGATCGTCTGGATCGTTGATCAGTTTGTGCCATGCCTTGGGCAAAGCTTCCCTTAGAACGACTTTTCTTTGGCGACTCCGATATAAGTCCTCGGCATTCTTTACCGCGTCTCCCGAAGCAATGTTATCTTTCGACAGCAAAGCTATAAGTCGTTCAGCGATTGATTCGGGCAGTTGCTCGGTAAAATCAGCAGTAAAGAAACGTCGCTGTTCCCAACTGCCTTCATTTAGCGGGAGATAGAACCACCAAGTAACTCCGTTCGTGAGAATTGCGATCTTGACCCCTTCCCTAAAGGCGTATCCGAGAAGCTGTTCTTGGTGCGGCTCAAGGTTTTCATTCGGTCGCTTCACTTCTATGAAAGCCTTGTTCGCACCATTTATCCTTAAGGAGAAGTCGGCCCGCTTTGATTCTACGGTATATTCAGGTTTTACCTGGTTGATGTCGAAAGGATTCCATCCTAACAATGAAAGAAGGCGGAGAATGATAGCCGATTTTATTGATGCTTCATCCAAGATCAACAGAGAACTGTCACTCCGAATTTCCTTGATTGCCTTAATCAGATCTTCTTCCATGGTCTCCTCTTCTGTTGCTTCTTTCTGGAAGTAGGCGCAGCCTATAGGCGCTGGTTAGCCCTTGCCTGGGGCTCGTTTCATGACTGCTTGCATGATATCAATCGAATATTGTGTTGCGTCGCTACAGTATGCCATTCTACATTTTTGAAGGATATCCGCGGCTTCGCGCGAATATTTCTGATCGTTCGTTTTCAGGTACGCTCTGCTGAATGTACTGGCCACCACATCAACGAATCTCTTTCTACTGCTATCCCTATTAAGCAGCTCCAAGGGCGCTATTGAAACAAGTCGACCTTCGGCAAAATCTGCACAAAGTGGCAATATCTTTTGGTACAGTGATGTGGCCCTATGTACAAGTGAAATGTAAGTATCGTTTTCAGGAATAGACCAATCATCAATGAATACGGCAAAGGCAGCATCGCCTCCACCTGCCTCAAAATGGCCGGTAATCAAATTGAACAAACAATGATCAAGTACGTGGGAATGGATGATTTGAGGTATGGGGCGTTTTCGAGCTTGTCGAAACTTCCACCTATCTTTTTCAGCAAAGCGCTCATAATCAACAATGATTTCACGAAGTGTTGGATTTGCTGTATTTACGCTGGAAACATGAATTGACACAGGCAGGTCTGCCAATAGCTTTGCAATACTTATGGCGCGAGAGTTCGTGATGTGATAGTTTTTCTTTGGCTTGCTCTTCGCCAGACCAAAATCAGCTTCGCATTTGAAAAAGATATCCTCCTCAGCCGATTGCTCGTAAGATACGCCAACTCCTATAAACCAATCGGTCCTTTGGTCGTTGCTGATAGCTGGTGTTCCAGATTCATCAAAAAGCACTACCATATTCTTGGCGGACATAAGTAATCCTGATCATTTTGAGAGATATTCCGGATATTCCGGCGGATATTCCGGATATTCCGGGATATTCCGGATATTCCGGGGACATAATGCCATTTATTGTTGACCAAGGCTGAAATCGGCATTGTGTCCTCTGGTTCTACGCCCTGATTCTACGAAATATCATCCACTGCCTCACACCCAAAAATTCAGACCAAGCGATTTCAGGTTATTGATAAATTTTCGGTCAAATGTCACGATGGCGGACCTTCTGACCTTGCCTACCGAGGCAATGACTGCATCACCGAAATCGGAGAGCGGATCCGGCCAGTACGACAACACCGCATTAAAATCGATTTCACGAATGATCTCGATGCCCGGCATGTCCACAAAATCGGCAATCATCCTGCCGATCTCAGCTTTCGGGACGTGGTAGACTCTGTCCAGCACATGGATGAATTCCGTCAAGACATAACTGATGACAGAGTACCAGTGCCTTCAGATTGGCAGCCGATTCGAAAAGCGGGGCAATCTTCTGCTGTTGAGCCGCATTCCGATCCGTTACGAAGGAAATTAAGGCGTTGGTGTCGATGATATATTTCTTCACCGGTATTTCTCCACCCGGAGATTACGCGCCACCTCAATATCGCCGGCTATGTCCCCCGGACCTGTTTTAATTGCGCTCCGATATTTCAGAAAATTCAGTTTGGCCGGCGAAATGATGATTTTCCCTCTCTCCACCTTCCAATCCAAGGCATCCTTAACGGAAAGACCTATGCTCTCGCGAATGGCCTTCGGGATGGTCGTTTGATACTTCGACGTAATAACCGATTGCATATCATTATCCTCCTTATGACGGATTTCCTTACCAAATCATCGTAATGTAAGGAATAGCGTATGTCAAGGAAAATGGGGATGCCTTGCTTGCCTACTCAATCTTCAGTCGGTGGGTTGCAGACCTTACAGGGTACGTATCCAGCTTCCAGGGCATCTCTGGCTGAACTAAATGTCACCAGATTCTCCCCTTTGATTTTTAGTGCCCATTCACAGGTGGGGTAGTGATATTTGTTGGATTTTGCAGAGCCGACATATTTATAGTCCGCCGCCAGAGATAGGTAAGCTAAAAAGAGAGCCACCAACAGAGTGATGGAGATTAAAATTCTCATCCTTTTCTTCATAAAAAGACCTCCTTTGGTTTTTCTGCTTCTCTAAACTATGTGGGGCTCATCCCACACGTCCTACACTTTACTGTAATTCTCATCCGTGCGCCTCTACCCCCAGTTCTTGCCGGAGGCTATATCCACCTTGAGGGGTACCTGCAGTTTGATTACCCCCTCCATCTCTTCCTTGACCAGTGCCATAACCTCATCCCTTTCCGTCAGGAGCGCCTCAAAGACCAGCTCATCATGGACCTGCATGATCATGCAGGCAGAGAGATTCCTTTCTGCAAGACGCCTCGAAATATTGAGCATGGCAACCTTGATGAGATCGGCCGCCGTCCCCTGGATCGGGGTATTGATGGCCATGCGCTCGGCAAACTGGCGAACGGAGAAGTTGCCGCTGTTTATTTCCGGGATGTACCGGCGGCGGGCGAGGAGCGTAGATACAAATCCGTCCTGCCTCGCTTTTTCCAGTATCCCATCCAGATATGCTCTCACACCACGGTATTTATTAAAATACCCGTCTATATAAGCCTGCGCCAGTTTCTGGGACACCCCTAACTCTCGGGCTAAGCCGAAGGCGCTCATCCCGTAAAGGACGCCGAAATTGATCACCTTAGCCTGCCTCCTCATATCTTCGTTGATCATCTCCGGGAATACCCCGAAGATATCGGAAGCCGTTCTGCTGTGGATGTCTTCACCGGCCGCAAAGGCCTCGATAAGGGCACTGTCCTCGGAAAGGTGTGCCAGGACGCGGAGTTCTATCTGAGAATAATCGGCAGAGACAATCTCCCAGCCTTCCGGGGCAATGAAGGCCTGTCTTATCCTTTTCCCCTCGAGGGTCCTTATGGGGATATTCTGTAAGTTTGGATTACTGCTGGAAAGTCTTCCCGTGGCGGTAACGGTCTGATTGTAAGAGGTATGAATCCTTCCCGTTTCCGGGTTGATCAGCAGAGGCAGGGCATCAATGTAGGTGGATTTCAGCTTGGCCATGCTCCTGTAAGCAAGTATCTCCGCGGGAAGCTCATGATTTCTGGCCAGGAAGGTAAGAACCTCCACGTCGGTAGAATACCCCTCCTTGGTCTTTTTACCTCTGGGAAGTCCGAGCCTGTCAAAGAGGATACCCTGGAGCTGTTTGGGTGAGGCGATATTGAATCTCTCCCCGGCCAACCGATAAATCTTCTCTTCAGAAAGAGACAGCAATTGTTCGATCTCCTTCGACATAGTCTTCAGTAGGGGAAGATCCAGCAACACACCCCTTTTCTCCATTGAGGCCAGGACAGGGATGAGGGGCATCTCCACCTGGTAAAAGAGTTCATTGAATCCTTCCTGGTCAATTCTCTGGGAGAGAACTGAGGAAAGTCCAAAAACCGCATCCACCCGCTGGCAGGCATAATTCACCATCTTCTCCAGAGAAACAGAACTGAAAGGGATTAACCTGACCCCACTGCCAATTAAATCTTTGGTGGAGACAATCTGACGATGGAGGTGATCTCTCACTACATCGGCTAAATCAAAGCTATGCTTCGTGGGGTTCAGGACATAAGAGGCCACCATCGTGTCGCACCCGAGACCCCTCAGGTCAATCCCGTTTCTGGCCAGGATAATCAGTATATTTTTCATATCGTGGCTATTTTTTTTGGTAACTTCATCAGAAAGAAAAGGGGACAAAGCTTTAAGAACATCAGACTTCCTGAGCTGAACCGGCGCACCATCACAGTCATGGGCAACCGGTATATACCATGCCTCTTGCTTGCACGGACAGATAGATAAGCCTACGATGTCAGCCCGCATCGGTACATCGGAGGTCATTGTAATGTCAAAGGAAACCTCTCTTGTCTCCTTCAGTCTCTCTACCAATGCCGCAAGTCCCTCTGTTTTCAGGATCAGGTGATATTCCCCTGTCATAGCATCCTCCCTGATTTTCAGCTCATCAAGGAGAGATGAAAATTCAAATTCCATAAACAACTTTTTTAAAACATCCCTGTCGGGACCGGAATAGCGGCAACTTTCCAGAGCGAAATCTATCCGGGCATCCGTTTTGATTATAGCCAACTCGCGGCTAAGCCTGGCCTGGTCGGCGAATTTCCGGATATTTTCCTTTGCCACTGCATTCCTGATCCGGTCCACATTTTTCAGAACCTCTTCCATCGTCCCGTATTCCTCAATCAACCTCTGGGCGGTCTTCAGACCAATCCCTGGGACACCGGGGATATTATCGGACGCATCCCCCATGAGGCCGAGGATCTCCACCACCTTTTCCGGTTCGCATCCGAAGCGAACTTTTACAGCTTCGCAATCATAGGTCTTATCCTTCATCGTATCTATCATGATGATATCCTCTGATACGAGTTGGAGCAGGTCTTTATCTCCCGAAACGATAACGGTTTTCATTCCTGTCCCGGCGTGTGTCTTCGCCAGCGTTCCAATAATGTCGTCGGCCTCGATTCCCTCTTTCTCTAAAACAGGGATGGAGAATCCCCGGACGACATCCTTGATGAACGGAATCTGGGAGACCAGCACATCCGGTGTGGCCTTCCGGGTTGCCTTGTACTGTTCATAGGATTCATGGCGAAAGGTGGGGCCTTTGAGGTCGAAGGCAACGGCGATAAATTCGGGCTGCCACTCACGGAGGAGCTTGATTAGCATCGTGGTAAATCCATAGATGGCATTGGTGGGGAATCCCTTGGAATTGGAAAGATCCCTGATGGCATAAAAGGCGCGATAAATATAATTACTGCCATCAACCAGGAATAATGTGGGTCTCTTCGTTTCCTCGCTCATAAGACTTTCCTTTTTCCTATCTCCAATCTGATTTTTCCCTGGTCCCTATAGTTCAAAGCTTGCATTGATCTTGAAGATCCGTGAAGCACGCATACTTAAAACCTCAATGACGCCAGTCCTCTCGGTGATCTCTGCGAGGAATCTTTTCAGTTCTTCCTCCGAAGGCGCGATTACAGTAAACCACACGTTGTATTCATGATTTCTCCTGTAATTGTGGGTAACACCAGGATAGGCATTGACGGTCTCAACAAAGGCCTTTATTTTTTCTTCGGGAACCTTAGCGGCACAGAGTGTGCTCACAAACCCGATTTTGCGTGCATTAAATACCGCCCCAATTCTCCGGATAATCCCATCATCTTTCAGCCTTTTGATCCGTTCTAAAGATTCTTCCTCACTGATACCGGCCAGGGAGGCAATCACTTTAAAGGGTTCGGCCCCGACAGGAAAATCTGTCTGGATAATGTTCAGTATCTTTTTATCTATATCGTCCATACTAACAACAATGGCGAACGAACATACCATCTCAGTAATACGCAATACAGAACTGATGACAACTTGTCAATAGATGAAACCCTGCTTTTTGTGCTTTCTTTTCCCGCAGCAAAATAACCCCCTATAAAAAAACATCCTTGACAAATGACAGGATGATGGTCTAAATAGAGATGCATTAATGACGCGGGGTGGAGCAGTCCGGTAGCTCGTTGGGCTCATAACCCAAAGGTCGGTGGTTCGAATCCACCCCCCGCTACCAATTTTTTGCGCGATCCAGTTGGCGATCATGTCCACAAACGGCAGTGTAAGAGCTGTCTTGGTGGAAGGCAGGTTGAGGTAGGGGAACATGTTGCAAAACTTCCTGCGGACGTTTTATGCCATTCCCCCGATTCTCGGTTTTTTCGTCCTCTCCTGCCTTGCCCTGATTTCCTTTTTCCGGGGCAGGAAAAACCGCACAAACATCCTATTCTCGGGAATATGTATTCTGGGCGCCATCATCAATGCCGATGTTGCCCTCATTTCTGTGATTCCGGACAAAACACTGGCCCTCAAAGTGGACAGGGCAACATATCTTTTCTTTGTCTTCAGTCTGCCCCTTTATATTCAGTTTGTTCATTCCTTTCTCTGTATTTCGGGGCGAAAATGGCTTGAGTATCTCGCCTACATTGCCAGCTTGCTCTTCCTTTTTTTTATTCCTTCCGACCTTTTCATCAGTGGATTTCATTATTACGATTTTGGGATAATCGCTAAAGCAGGTCCGGTCTACCATGCCTTTTCGGCAATGGCCGCCTTTACGGTAATCTATTGTATCTTCACCCTGTTCATGGGCATGGAGAAGGCGAAGGATAATCTGCAGAAAAACAGAATAAAATACATCCTCGGTGGATTGGGCTTCACCGCCCTGTTTCTTGCCCTCGACATCCTGCCGGTCAGTGGTTTTAACATTTATCCCATGGGTAATTTCAGCTTTATCCCTGCCATTTTTCTGGCCTTTGGTGTACTCAAATATGACCTTCTCGATATCGGTATGGTGATCAGAAGGGGGACGGTCTATTTTATCCTGACAGGTATCCTTACTATCCTCTATGTGTTGATCATTTATCTCTTCCATGCCTTTTTTATGGGATATGGAGATAACAGCAACGCCGTAATTCTCCCCTTTGTTCTCGCTTTGATGATGGTCCTGTTGTTCAATCCCTTGAGAGAGAGGGTGCAGACATTTATAGATAATCTTTTTTACAGGGGGAAGTACGATTATCAAAAGCTCCTGAAAGAGATCAGCGGAGAGATGGCATCACTGTTGAGATTTCACCAGATCGAAGATCTTTTACTGCAATCTATCGCCGCCGCTTTACAGGTCACCAATGTTAGCCTGTTGATCTATGACAACGAGAAAGGGCATTTCCAGCTTTGTGCAAATGGGGATGAGCCCCCTCCCCCGGATGGGTCGGGACAGGTCCTGTTTGATGATACTCATCCCATTGTTGCATTTCTCACGAGACACAAAAGACCGTTGAGTAAACCCCTCCTTGAGGAAAAGCCCATTGCCCATCCAGATGAAAAAGATCAGATCCTTCATATTTTCGATATTATACATGCATCACTGATTATTCCTATGGTCTCGAGGGATAGATTGATCGGCATGATCGCCCTGGGGCAGAAGAAATCGGGGGAGTTATTTGTTCATGAGGATCTGGAACTTCTCACCACCATTGCAAACCAGGGCGCAACGGCCATAGAGAATGCGAGAACCTATGAAGAGCTGGAAAAGCTCAATCTCGATCTGGAAAGGGAAGTGGAAAAAAGAACAGCCGCTCTCCGCCAGGCATTAGAAGAAAAGGAGAGGACACAGGAACAGCTTATCCAATCGGAGAGCCTTGCGGCAATCGGGCAACTTGTTGCCGGCACGGCCCATGAACTGAATAACCCCTTGTCCAGTGCCTCAAGCCTCATCCAGACCAGTATAGATTATATCAATGAGTGGGAGGTGGGGAAAGGAAACCGGGACGAGGTGTTGAATGATATAATGTTCTCATTAAGAGAGTTGAAGCGGGCCGGGGATATCGTAAAGAGTTTGCTGGATATCTCCCGCCAGAAAAAGACATATGTCGAACCCGTCAATATCAATATCGTCATTGATGATGCTCTGAGGGTTTTGTACAATCAGTACAAATATCTTCCTGTTGAAATCGAAAGAAAATTTGCCGAAAATTTGCCGGATGTAGAGGGAAACTTTGCTAATCTGGGCCAAGTGTTCATCAATGTGATCAAAAACGCCCTGCAATCGTTACCTGAGGAAGGTGGTAAAATTACATTGACCACAGGTCACAGGAGTAAAACAGATACCGTCGTTGTCGAATGTCAGGATACCGGAAAGGGGATTTCCCGCGATGAACTTAAGGACATTTTTAAACCCTTTTTTACCACCAAACCGGTTGGCGAGGGTACGGGATTGGGTCTCTATATATCCCATGAGATTGTCAAGAGACATGGGGGAGACATTTATGCTGCGAGTAAGGTGGGCAAAGGATCTACCTTTACGATAGAACTTCCCTGCAGGAGGGAAAGATGATTGGTCTGATTTGTGATCCAGACATTAGACTGAAGGGGAGGAAAAAGGGGTTTTATCACGATATTATAATTACGGGAGGAGGAAAGGCAGCTGGCAAATTGTTTCCGTGGGTGCATGTTGTTATTGGAAACCTGAAACGTTTTCTTTTGGGTACCCACCATTATGTCGGTAAAAATCATATCGACGGGTATATCGCTGAATACGTTTATAGGTTAAATAGACGTTTCCATGAAGAAGACTTATTTAACCATTTATTTCAGGCTTGTTTGCTTTTACCGCCTAAGCCAAAAAAGTCTTTGAAGAAATAAGAGAATAGTTTATAATCATTTAAAATTATTAACACATCTGTCTGGTCCGGCCATCCGAGGGTAGAAAAGGGCCAACGCTTTTCAGCCCTCAGCCCTTTGCTGATTCCCGAACCTAAAAAATTTTCAACTCTTCCTTAATCTTCCTGATGATTAAAAGGGCTTCCACACCCGGCACAGGATTCTGGGGGGCAAACTCACCGGAGGTGATGTCCACAGCTTCCATAATTCCTCTCGATGTTACCACCATCACGGCATTAAAATAAGGAACATCAGGCCTCAAATCGGGAAAGGGAGATGTGCTTCCGATAAATTTGGTCGCCAGGCTATTGTCACCCGTTACTTTGATCAGGATATCCTCGATCATCATCGCATAGGTCGCCCGGTCTATGAAATCATCCGGATAGAATGAGCCATCATGGCGATTTTCCAGTCCCCGGACCCCTATTTTAAGAATTCCTTCTATGTCGGCCTTTAACGGATGGTTGGCAATGTCAGTGGCTGTCAAGGTGGGTTTTTCCGCCATTGCTTTGGCCTTTTCCGGATCCTTAAAGGCAGTATCAAAGGTCCTGGGTGTCCTCTTCTTATAAAGAACATCAATCTTCAGCTCTTCCATAAATAAAGCCGCCGCATCGGCCCTGGTGATGCGTTCAACAACCGCTATCTTTTTCCCCGTAATCGTCCCCGGCATGGCCCTCTGTATCTTCTGAACCAGTTTCCATTGTTTGTCCGCCTTATCTACATAATCACCCTTAAGATCAAGAACCCTGCTGAACATCTGACCGGCCTGATTGAAGTCCAGCGCCTCCTTGTAAGCCATTCCCATGAAATAACAGGCAGCCGATGATTTCGGATCGAGCTTGATCGCATCTTGAAATTCACCTTTTGCATCTTCAAGCCAATCCTTGTCGGCCTTGCTCCTCGTGTAAAGTCTTATTTTACTCACATGAACAAAGACCTTTTCTTCATCTTTCCTGGCATATTTCCAAGCCTTGGACATAGATTCAGAGGCACCTTTGAATGCACCCTGATAAGCCTTCACCAAACCGTTACCTGCATACGCCCTGGAGAACTTGGGAGCAAGTTGGATAGCCCGATTGAACTCACCCTCGGCAGCCGGATACTTCCCCTCATCCAGAAACTTCATACCTGTATAAAAATGATGTTCAGGTGTATCCATCTCACCTACAGGTTTTGCCGCCTTCGGACCACAGGAAGTAACAGAAACCCCCATGGCAACCACAGCGATAAACATAAGTAGATTCCGATACCTTAATTTGTGCATCATAACGCTCTCCTTTCGTTGAAAATTTAAATAAACTGACCAGAACTACTCCCACCATACCATAACTGACAAACAAAAGGTGTATTAATTATATCCATCCATTTTTGAAGTCAAGAAATTTCGTCATCCTTGCCCCAACAACTCACAAAAACTCTCCCATCCGCTTCCGGATGGCATCGGTCTTGTGTCCCGTGTCACCCCCCTTCTTGAGCTGAAAAAGCTGGAGACCATTCCTCGATCAGGTCGAGGACAGGCTTCCGGCATATCTGACAATTTCCCTACATTATACAAAGTTCTCTTTTATATGTTATTAAAGCAAAAATACGAAGGTTAATCAACAAAAAAGGTAATAACTGTTAGTAACACGTGATATGTCCGGTTTGTAGCACACAATCTGTCCGGTTTGT
>JASEGZ010000028.1:3102-26557 GCA_030018935.1 Syntrophales bacterium | reverse complement strand
AAAAGGCTACGCAGTGATTCGACCATCTCATTATGTTCTTTCTGAAATTCCATCAACATCATCCTTACTTCATTTTCTCCTGCCTTATGCCTTGCCTGGATATCCTGCAGCATCTTTTTAAAATCACTTATCCTTACGTTTTCACCCTCTGCCAAGTTCTTCTTAATAGTTTCAGCTATCTCTTTCTGTTCTTCCAGGAAAGTCTTTAATAAATATCTCACCTCCTTTTCTCTCTCATCTTGACGAGATAATATATCTTTCATCAAATTATCAAAATCTTTTTTTCTTAAGGATTCTTCTCTGGCGAGGGTTTCTTTGAGTTGACTACCCATCTCATTTCTTTTGGTTTTGAATTCTTCAAGAATTTGGTGGGTATTATCAATAATTATGCCTACTTCTGAGATTCTGGACTCATAAGAAGAGACAACCTCCTTTGCCAATCTTTTCATATCATCAGCAATTCCCATTAAATTTACTCCTTTGTACCCACGGAGGTATGGAGAATAACCCTTTTTATATTTCTCCACAGAGGCACGGAAATTTATTTCTTCCGTGTTTCCGTGGTTCAAGAAGGAATTTCTTGGCGAGCCATGCCCCGCACCTTTTAACAATTCAAATTGTCTTTTATCACCTCTTTGGCACTCTCTTGAATACCAAAAAGGTGCGGGGGGTGACCCGGCAAGAATCCTCTACCCCGCTTAGAAATTCCATTTCTAACGGGGCTTGGTTACTGGCCGATCCTCAGGCTGCTGTGGCTGTTAAGCCAATAGCCTCAGCATACTTCAGGTAGGTCTCGACTGATGCCACTACGACTCTGACCTCAATCGCGAGTAATTCAATACCCACTAAAGAGACCCTTATCCAGGCATCAATCACAATGCCCTTGTCCAGGATTCGGTCAATAACCTCCACCAAACTGGAAGAAGCAATTGCTTTTTCTACTGCCATATTCGTTCACCTCCTTTCTTCTTTGGATTTTAAGGAGGCATGTCTGGTAAGACATGCCTCCTCTCAGTTACTTTATCTAGCACTTTTTATGCCAAAAAGGCATCTGCGGTCATCCCATTGGTTTCATTGCTAAATTTGAACATGGGGGCAGGAGAAAATGAGAAGGTGGGAGTAAAATGGCATGGTATGGCTGCCACTAACTATGGCACGTATGCCATAGTCAGTGGTCAGTGGTCAGTGGTTAGTGGTTAGTGGCCACTGTTCACTAACCACTGTTTAATTGATGCATCTTGATTTTTCTAAGTAAGGTCTTGTAGTCAATACCCAGTTTACGGGAAGCCTTGCTCTTATTTCCCTTTGTTTCTGTTAGCGCTTCCTTTATGATCCTCTTCTCCAGGGCATCGGTGAAGGACTTGACCTGCTCTTTTAAAGACTTTTTACCGTTATAAAAAAGGTTAAGGGAGAGGGCAGGGTCTATTTCTGTGGGGCCAGGCATCAATTCGGTGGTCAGCATCAGGTGCTCGGTGTTTATGGGTCCATTCTCCTCGCAGAGGAGTACAGCCTGGCGGATAACGTTCCTCAATTCGCGAACGTTGCCAGGCCAGGGGTAGGAGAAGAGAGCACTTAGGGCATTCTTGGAGATCCCGGCACATTTTTTCTTGAGTTCTCCCTCCGCTTCATTCACGAACTTTTTGGCTAAGTAGAAAATGTCTGTCCTCCTTCTGAGCGGGGGGACTGTTATGGAAAATTCTTTCAGCCTGAAATAGAGATCAGAGCGGAATCTACCGGCCTCTACATCATTTTCCAGAGGCTGGTTCGTGGCTGCAATAATTCGGACCTGAATGGGTTGAGTCTTCTTCGCTCCCAACCTCTGGATACACCGCTCCTGCATGGCTCGAAGAAGCTTCTGTTGCGCCAGATAGGGAAGATTGCCCACTTCATCTAAAAACAGAGTGCCACCGTTTGCCAGTTCGAATTGGCCCGGTTTGTCCGTGTGGGCGCCGGTAAAGGCTCCCCTCATGTAGCCGAACAGTTCGCTTTCAATCAGGGTTTCAGGAATGGCGCCGCAGTCCACGGCGACAAACGGTCCTTCCTTAGCTAGACTCAAGTCGTGAATGGCACGGGCCACAAGTTCCTTACCCGTACCGCTCTCTCCTTGTATTAAAACAGTGAATGGAGTGGGCGCAGCCTTCTCCAAGAGTTGGACAAGCTTCTTGATCTGGTCGCTCTTTCCCATCAGCTCATAAAGGGATGCCCGTTCAGTCAATGCCTTTCTTAAATGCTCAACCTCCTGTATGAGATCTTGCTTCTCCAGCGCCCGTTTGATGGTAAAGATGAGGTCGTTGTTATCTACCGGCTTTGTAACGTAATCGTATACGCCCATCTTCATGGCCTCCACTGCGGAGGCCACCTCTGCATAGGCCGTGATTATGAGAATGGGTACTGCGGGAATCCGCTGCTTCATATCCCTCGCAACGTGCAGGCCGTCTCGTCCAGGCATTCGGTAGTCCAAAAGGACCAGGTCAGGGATATCTTTCTCTAACAAACTCATCGCTTCCTTGCCATCTTGCGCCTGAATGACCCTGTATCCCGCTGCCTGAAGGACATTGCCCATTGCCCAACGAAAATCCTGATCGTCATCCACTACCAGGATCTTCCTTGAGGTTTGTTGCTCAGCGGACATTTTCTCACCTCTTTTCATCTTTGGTTATAGGCAACCTCACAGAAATTGCCCGTTGCTACCGACCACTGATCACTGCCCACTGTATCGGCGTGATCTTATCCCCGATGTTTAACTCGGTTCCCATGTGCCTCTTAATGGATGGTCATTCCTCTCTTGAAACTGTGCTATAGTTTCCAATATCCTTTCCTCAGTAAACGGCTTGTCAATGAAACTGTGAACCCCCCTGTCCTCCGCTTCTGCCCTTTTTTCTTCACTGCCGTAAGCGGAAATTATGACTACTACTGTCTGCGGAGCTGCCACTTTGATTTCGGGAAGCATATCCATTCCATCCCCGTCAGGTAACTTTAGGTCTATAAATACCAAATCGGGCGACTTATTCTTTAGACAGGCCATACCTTCAATTATGCCATCGGCAGTTGATACATTATACCCTTTGCTTTGCAAGGTATTGGTTAGGAGCCAGCACAAATCCTCTTCGTCATCCACGATCAAGACATTCTTTATCTGCCTTTTTGGGGGCGGGGCCGGCCTTAGCACCTCCATTTCCCTTCTTAAGCGTGCCCGTTGCCTCTGTTCAAAAAAGGGTATCAGCTCTTCAAGTTCTTCGGGTTTGCGCCAGCCCGAAAGACCGCTTCTCCATACAATCGCTTCGTCTCGTTTGATAATACCCTTTAGAATCCAGCTTTTCAGCCTGGAGTGATAGATTAACCTGTATGTATCCGCCCCTCTTCTCACATCGTATTTCAGCTCTTCCATGACCTCTCCTTTAACTACTCAGGTGTTTAGGCTGAAGGCCATAAAACATCTTGCAAGGTACGAAAAACCATTCAAAGCCTTTATTGTGTGATCACGATGATTTATCCCTAAAAGCCTTCCGCCTTCAGTCTATCTTCATCGGGGTCTATTCTGTGGGCAAAGAGATTGTAAAGACAGTACCCCTTCTCCAAGTGCTTTCCACACCTATTTTCCCGCCGTGACTTACAACAATCCCGTAGATTATTGATAGACCCAGACCTACTCCCGTTGGCTTAGTGCTAAAAAAAGGATCAAATATCCTGATAATATCTTCTTCGGGGATGCCCCCCCCTGTATCTTGAATCTTTACAATAAAAAGGCCATTTTCAATACTTGTACTGATTGTCATTGTGCCGCCTTCAGGCATGGCCTCAACAGAATTGATTATCACGTTCAAGAATACCCGGCTGATCTGTTCCCTATCGACACTTATTATTGATGGCTTTGAGTCAAATTTCTTAATCACCTCTATCCGTTGTGTGGAAAGACTGCTCATTATCGAATCCAAAACGTTTTCTATAACCTCCTGCATATCATGGGGACGGATGTTAAGCTCCGGTGGCCGGGCACAGTTGATGAGTTCGGTGATCAAAAAGTTAATCCTCTCCGTGTTTCTAATAATGACTTCAATATGTTTGGACCAGGGGCTATCTTCGCTAAAGGCCTCCTTAAGCTGCTGGACCGCCATGGACACGTTGCCAAGCGGATTTCTTATCTCATGGGCTATACCGGCGGCTATTCTACCGGTAAAGGCAAGCCTTTCGGATAGAATCGATTTTTTGTTTTGCTTACCAATTTCTTTAGAAGAATCTTTATCTCTTGATCTGGACATGATATTCCTCCCTTCCCTGACCTCTTTGGCGGGCAGGTCTCAGTTTCATCTTCTATCACTTTTAAATGGATGGATGGTATAATGGACGGATGGTATATATACCATATAAGTTAAGAGAAAGCAAAATGTATGCCAAATTCATTATCTGTTCCCCTTTAAGTCTATTTTCTGATAAGAAAGATAAGAAAAAACCACCCCGTTTTTAGGAGAGAAAATCGATATACTGCTTTTTCTTTTTGCCTCCTTACCATATTTAAAACGTTGGTAACGTTCAAAAGTTGAGGCAGACTTTTTTGGAGGACATTTTTTATAACAACAAAAACCTTTTTCTTTCTGTTGAGACTTCGTTTAATGGAGTTACCCACAACCGCGTCCGTCCTTGCTATTCCTAAGCTGCGGCCGCGGATGTGGATAACTCCATAGAAGATTTGCAGACATCATTATCTAACCTTAAATATGCTGCAAGAAAATTATGCCTCAACTTTTGAACGTTACTGAATTATTATGCCGAGAAGGATTGTCCGGCGAAATTACGGCGAATTCGCTACCTCGATACGGAAAGCAACAAACAGTTGGTTTTTCTCACCAATAATTTTACGCTACCTTCACTTTACATGTTACAAAGCATTATCTTGAGGCAAAAGCTTAAGTACCGCCTCTTCTTTCCATTTTTTTAGGGCCTCCAGGGAACGTCGGGCATAGTACATCCCCCTTTCCCTCTTTCCTTTCGACGTCCCTGGGGGAAGTGGCGGAAAGAGGCCTAAATTGACATTCATCGGCTGAAATGTCTTGTGGGGAATACTGGTAATATAATGCAGGAGGGCGCCAAAAGCCGTTGCTTCAGGCGGCGGCGGCGGCAATTCTCTTCCTGACAGATAGCAGGATGCATTCAAACCGGCGATAAGCCCCATGGCTGACGATTCGACATAACCTTCCACACCGGTAATCTGTCCGGCAAAGAATATGTTGTCGTTCTCCTGCAGTTGCAGGGTTTTTCTGAGGAGGACGGGAGAGTTGATAAAGGTATTCCGGTGGATACTTCCATATCTGGCAAATTCTGCTCTTTCCAGTCCCGGTATCATTCTGAATATCCTTCGCTGCTCAGGCCGGGTCAGCTTCGTCTGAAATCCCACCATATTGAGGAGTGTGGATGCCCTGTCTTCCTGCCGGTACGGCTGTTGCGTCAGCCGCCTCCACAATCAGTGAGGCCATGGTGCGCATCTCTTCCTTCAGGAGCCCCACAGCATTTTCCAGGCTATTGGAACGAAATGAATTGCTGCAGACAAGCTCAGCGAGATGCGGCGATTTATGGGCCGGGGAAAATTTCTCTGGCTTCATTTCGTAGAGGACGACTTCGGTTTTCCCCCGCTTTAACAATTGCCAGGCCGCCTCACAACCGGCAAGGCCTCCCCCAATCACGATAATCGGTTTCTTACGGTTCATCTTAAAAACATTAGAGAAGGCACAAAGTGGCAAAGGCACAGAGTTAGAAACAAAAGACCTCAAAACATAAAAATCTATTTTCGTACCGAAACTCTGTGCCTCTGTGCCTCTGTGCCTCTGTGCCTATGTCTCCTTATTTTTATAACCGCAATCTTTATGAAGACAGGCAAGGTAAGTTCCCTCGGGAGGTGCCGGCTTTTCCACGAGGAATGGCGCCCCGCATTGGGGACATGCCGTAGGTCGAGGCCTGTCCCAGAGGGCATAGGTGCAGTCGGGGTACCTGGAGCAACCGAAGAATGTTTTTCCTTTTTTTGTTCGTCTCTCACATAGGTATCCGCTGCACTCTTTCTCGGGACATCTTACACCGCAACTGAGGGGCATCGTATTTTTACATTCGGGATAGCCGGAGCACCCCAGGAATTTGCCAAATCTCCCCTCTTTGACAACCATGTTCCGGCCGCATTCACAGATGGTATCCGTTATCTCCTCCTCCTTCTGACTCATCTGCCCCTTTTCACCCTGAGCGATATTCATGGTATTCTTACAGGCAGGGTAATTGGAACAGGCTATAAATTTGCCATTTTTCCCCCATTTAATAACCATCACGTTACCACATTTATCACAAACAATGTCCGTCGGTGTTTCCTCTCCTTTAATATTTCGCATCTCCGCCCGGGCTTTCTTCAGCTCTTCCGCAAAAGGAATGTAAAAATCGTTTAATGTGTCGAGCCTGTTATTTTTCCCTTCCTCGATCAGGTCCAGTTTGTCTTCCAGTGCAGCGGTAAAGGCTACATCCAGGATCCGGGGAAAATTTCTCACCAGGAGCTCCGTTATCAGGATGCCGAGATCGGTGGGGTAAAAATTCACTTTTTCCTTATGGACATAGTTTCTCTCCTGGATGGTGCTCAATATGGTCGCATAAGTGCTCGGTCTGCCGATGCCTTTTTCTTCAAGCTCCCTGACCAGGGTCGCTTCGGAAAACCTTGGTGGCGGCTGGGTAAATTTCTGCTCGGTCGAAAGGGAAATGAGGGCAAGCGCCTCACCTTCCGCAACTTCGGGGAGGACCATGCCAAAATCGTCCTCATCTTCGCTTGCATCTTTTCCTTCCGTGTAGACAATGGTATAGCCGGAAAATCTCATCACCGAACCCTGTGCCCGGAAGAGATAGCCCCCTCCCCCTGCCGTTATGTCAATGATCGTCTGATCGAAGATGGCAGGATTCATCTGGCTTGCCACAAAACGGTTCCAGATAAGCTGGTAGAGGCGGAACTGGTCATTGCTGAGATATTGTTTAATATCTTTAGGCTTGTAATCTACGGAGGCGGGTCTTATCGCCTCGTGTGCATCCTGGACTTTAGCCGGGTTTTTGAAGACCCTGGCCTTAACAGGAAGAAATGCCGGATCATAATTGTCTCTGATATATTCTCTCGCATCTCGGAGAGCCTCTTCCGCAATACGAAAAGAATCCGTTCTCATATAAGTGATTAATCCCACGGGACCTTCTTCCCCTAATTCTATTCCTTCATACAGCCTCTGGGCGACACTCATTGTTTTTTTTGCGGGAAAATGGAGCCACCGCGCTGCTTCCTGCTGTAGTTTACTGGTGGTGAAAGGGGGAAGGGGGAACCTCTTAATTTCCTTTTTTTCTACTTTGGCAACGACAAAGGGCATCGTCTTGACGATGTTTAGTATCTCCTTTGCCTGTGATTCATCAGCGACCTTTGCCTTTTTATCCTTGATCTTGAGGAGCCGGGCCTTAAAAGTCGTAAGTCGTAAGTCGTAAGTCGTAGGTTGTAAGTCAGTTGACGTACGACTTATGACATGCGACATATGACATTCGAGATGGGCGGTGATATTCCAGTACTCTTCCGAAACAAATCTGCGTATCTCTTCCTCTCTGTCACAGACGATCCTGACCGCTACTGACTGCACCCGACCTGCACTCAATCCCCTTCTTACCTTCTCCCAGAGGAGAGGACTGATCTGGTATCCGACAAGTCTGTCAAGGATACGCCGAGTTTGCTGGGCTTCGTACTTGGCGACGTCAAGCTCTCCCGGATGGTTGATCGCGTGAAGGATGGTGCTCTTAGTCAGGTCGTTAAAAAGAACCCGGTGGATATGTTTATCTTTTGCGCCGATTTCCTCGGCGATATGCCAGGCTATTGCCTCGCCTTCCCGGTCAGGATCAGGTGCCAGGTAGATATGATCGGCTCTCCTTGCCGCTCTTTTCAGGTCGGCGATCACCTTTTTCTTCGTTTCGATGAGACGATACGTGGGTGCAAAATGGTTTTTCATGTCTATGCCCAGGCCGCTTTTGGGGAGGTCCTTGACATGCCCCATCGTCGCCCGGACTGCGAAATTCGCACCGAGATATTTCTTGATGGTCCTGACCTTGGTGGGGGATTCAACAATGATCAGCGAATCTGACATAATCATTCCTTGCGTACGAACATTTTTCCAGGCAATTGCCTGATGAGACCCTGCAATTCCATAGTCAGCAGTATATGTAAGACATCATTGGCTCTTAACCCTGTGGAGGCAATGATACTGTCAACATCAACCGGTTCCGAGGAGATCTGTTTTAATACGGCAATCTCTGCTGCACTTAGTCCGCCGACCTTCGCCACGGCAGGAGTTCCTTTTTCCTGAGCGGTATCATCCTTTCTTGCCCGCAGAACACTATCCTGCAACTCCCTGTCTAATTGGGGAAGTATCTCGTCGAGGATATCATAAACATTTTCTATCAGTTTTGCCCCCTGTTTGATCAGCTTGTGTGTCCCTCTCGATCCGGCGGTATCAATACTGCCCGGTACGGCGAATACCTCTCGACCCTGTTCCAGGGCGAACTTGGCTGTGATCAGGGATCCGCTCTTATCACCTGCCTCGACAACCACCACGCCGTAGGAAATGCCACTGATGATCCTGTTTCTGGCAGGAAAGTTTGGTCCATGAGGTGGTGTACCGAACGGGAATTCCGTAATGACGGCGCCATGTGCGGCAATTTCCAGGAAAAGTTTTTCGTTCTCCGGCGGATAAACAACATCAAGACCGGAGCCTAAAACAGCGATGGTTCTACCCTTACCGGCGAGGCCCCCCCTGTGCGCCGCCGAATCTATTCCTCTCGCCATACCACTTACCACAGTAATTCCATTCATCGCAAGCTCGCGGCAGAGCCTCTCCGTGGCAAATTTGCCATAGGTACTCGCCCTCCTGGAACCGACAACAGCAACGTTGATATCTTCTTCCCTCAGATCCCCCTTCACATAGAGGAAGGGAGGGAAGTCATAGATGTTCAGAAGGGCCTTTGGATATCGTGGATCCTGGAACGTAACGAGGGAAACATTCATTTTGCGAGCGGTTTCCATCTCCCTTTCAACTCTCCCCCAGTCGTTGAATGCTTTTATCTGGCCGGCCGTTTTCTCGCCAATGCCCGGGACCACCTTGAGGTTGGCGATGGTTCCCTGGAACACACTCTTAGGGGAACCAAGGGCATCCACCAGGGTTCTAAAACCCACATTCCCCACGCCATCAACAAACTTTAAGGCGATCCAGTATCTCAGGTCGTGATGATCCATTTTCTCGAAAGAATTCTCAGAGTGCCCCAGCCTTTCCCCCTCCAGAAAAAAATATCTTTGCTTCTCCTTCTCTCAACGGAGGGAAGCAAATTTCCATCTCCCGACGGGAGGGATAAATGGGAAAGGGGGATTAAAACTGCTTAACTTGAGGCGGAAAATTGGCGGTAAGATATATCGTGTGGCGAGAGGGTGTCAAGTCTTTTCCGTGAGATCGCTGACACCACAATCTAACGGCCGACGGTTCAGCGGCCCGCCGTAGGTGGGTCCGCTGAACCGCTCGTTGGGCCGTTTATTTCTTCTTCGGGTCCATTTTCGTCATGTTGGCGTCGTGGAAAGCTGTTTAGCAGCTCTACGCCCGTCCCGGTAATCGCGCACGTTTAGCACGATGCTGGAGAAGGCCACGAACGCAAAGATACCCCCTGTGAGCACATCCACAACCCAAGGGATAAGGTCAACTCCGGTTAGTTCCCGGATTAGCAGGTGGGTGTAGGAATGCGAATCGGTATAGCCCAGCCTGGCCCGCACTTGCCAGTGCCAATCCGTACAGAGGCAATAGCCCCACCCGTACCAAACCCCTAACCCAAACCAGGACAACGCGGTTAGGGCCACCGTGACCAGATGCCACCGGCGCATCCGTTTCCAGATCCAGCCTACACAGTTGAAGCTGACCCACAAGGCATGGAAGGCAAAGAAAAAGGCGTTTAGGAACTCGAACATCACCCGATATTACGGCCTATCTTCTTGGTTCTGTCCGGCCTTCGGATAGCCCGCAGTGGAATATACTGCCGAAACTTCTTTTGTAAACATTATCTAATCTTCATATGGCCCGAGGAACCGCTCGCCGTTGAAATGAATCAGGTGCGTCGGGGATCTTCTTTACCAATTCAGATGGTTCTCAAAACCGACAAGCGGCGCTTCAATTTTGTTGGGATCGTATATCGCTGCCACCACGCGCCGCGGCAACCACTCATTGACAAGCAAATTTGCCTTGATATAATGATATTGGATACATTTTCGGGCAGATTTGCTTTACCCGATAACCATTTTATCGGATTATTATATCAGGAGGGAGATCATATATCAACACCAAAAAGAGACAGGAAGCTGCTTCATGAAGTACGGGATGTGATGCGGCTGCATCACTACTCGATCCATACGGAACGAACATACTGTGACTGGATTAAACGGTATATACAGTACCACAGGATGACTTGTCGGGAAGAGTTAAGAAATAGCGAAGCTAAGATCGAAGCGTTCCTGACACATTTAGCAGTGGACAAGACCGTATCCCCACCAAGTTGGTTCAAGTCTCAGACGTGAACTAACTTGGGCTTGATCCGAGCGTTGCGTGATGATTGATATACTTCAGCCTTCAGTCTCCAGCCTAAATACCTGAGTAGTTACAAAAAATCGCCATGAACGATTTAATTGATGAGTATTTGAACTTTCTTACTGTGGAAAAGGGGGCCTCTTATAACACCATCGAGGCTTACAGTCGGGACTTGCACAGGTATGCCTGCTTTGTCAAGAAATATGGTATGCAAACTGTTACGGATATTACCCCTGATGATGTGATTTCTTACCTTACCGAGCTGAAAAAAGACGGTCTGACGGAGAATTCTATCAACAGGGGACTGGCAGCTATTAGAGGGTTCTATAAATTTCTCCTCCGGGAGAAGAAAATTGACCAAAATCCTGTGGCAAATATTGAATTGGCAAAGGTATGGATGCGTCTTCCCGACACTCTAAGTCAGGAGGAAATGAACCTGCTTCTTGCGCAGCCAGGTGTAAAAACTCCCTCCGCTATAAGGGACACGGCCATGCTGGAGCTGATGTATGCAACGGGGATCCGTGTCTCGGAATTGATCTCACTTACCATCAACAGTATCAACTGGCAGGTGGGGTATCTTGTCACAATAGGAAAGGGTAATAAAGAGAGGATTGTACCTATCGGTAAATCGGCGTACGATTATTTAAGGCAATATGTGGAACAAGCAAGACCCCGTCTCTTAAAGGGACAATCGTCCGAGATCCTCTTTCTGAACAGATCCGGTAAAGGCTTGACCCGACAGGGGTTCTGGAAGATCATAAAAAAATACGTGGCAAAATTGGGATGGGGGGAAAAAATCCATCCCCACACCTTCAGGCATTCTTTTGCCTCTCATCTTCTGGAGGGGGGAGCCGATCTTCGTTCCGTTCAGCTTATGCTGGGACATGCAGATATAGCAACAACCCAGATTTACACCCATATTACCCGAGAAAGGTTAAAGGAGATCCATAAGAGATATCATCCGAGGGGTTGATAAGGAGTGGAGTGGGGGGATTATGAACCTCAGAGATGGGAAAGGTAAGAAAAGGGCTGTAAAACCTCTGCCCAAGATGGTCGTGGTGACAGGGATCATTGCCCTGATTGTGGCGGTCATCTTTGCCGGTGGAGTCATGGCCAACTATTTCTGGCCGGAAGAGGTTCGGGATTTATCCTCCATTGCCTCGAGATTGAAAAGCGCTTTTTCCTTTGTCTTTCTCGGGCATCCGCCACAGTTTTATTACCTGGAGATAGAAAAGAACGGGAGGGACTACAGGCTGACAAAAAGCGATGTTTTTGTTGTGTCCTACCGTGACGAATTTGTCATCAAGGAGATTTCCACCGATGCCCTTTTTAGCAGGAAGGTTTCGGCCGATGTTGAAGGTATCGGAAAGCAAGAAGATTTCAGGGTGCTGCTGAAGGGTATTGATCTGGTTGATAAAATTATTATGAGAGGGGAAGGCGCCCAGGATGGCACCGCTTGCACGGATTACAGGATCAACGTGAGATATGGCGATAAGATAATCGCCGCTATCCCCCTCCGGGTAAATGTAACACCCCAGGACTGGCTGAGATATGCGAGAAGCACGGAAAATCAGCAGGCACAGATCGAGTATCTCAAACGGGCCATCGCCATGAATAGAGAGGATATAGACGTCCGTAAGATGCTGGCTGGGCTTTATCTCCGACAGGGCAAGACAGAAGAGGCGATCACTCAATATCGGGATATCCTGGCCCTTAAGCCGGATGATCTCACCGCATTGACGGAACTTTCAAAGTGTTATATGAAGAGGAAAGAATATAACATGGTTATCAAGACCTGCATCAGCGTGGTCAGGATCAATCATGAAGATGCCTCTGCCTTTGCCAGTATGGCATTTGCCTATAGCCATCTGGGAGACTGGGGAAAGGCTATTGTGAATTATAAAAAATCGTTGAGGTTAAATCCAGATGACCTTACGGTGAGATATAAATTGGGAGAAGCCTATGAAAAAACCGGAAAAATCACAGAGGCTGCCAGTCAGCACAGGCTTCTCCTGACAAAGGCGCCGGATATGAGCCAGGCGATGATCGCTTTAGCGGATCTCTCGCTAAAAATGGGAAATTACGACGAGGCGATAAAGTGGTATAAGAAGATCATCAGTAGACAGCCACGCAATGCCTCAGCCTATGCCAATATTGGACTTGCCTATGGCGGCAAGGGGTTGTTAAAAGAAGAAATAGAAAGTTACCGGAGATCAATAGCGCTGAATCCAAAAGAGCCGGTCGTTCACTTCAATCTGGCAGTGGCTTATGAAAAAGGAAAGCGTGATCAGGAAGCAGCCGAAGAATACCAGAAGGTTCTCCGGATAAAGCCCGCCGATCCCGACGCTATGGAGAGACTGGCGGAGATCAATTTTAAGGGCGAACAATACGCTCAGGCGATTAGCTATTATGAGAAAATTGTCAAATTGTCAAAAAGGAAGGCAGCCATCCATGCAAATCTCGGCTTTGCTTACGGAGAGTTAAAGAGATACAGGCAATCCTGTGAAAACTATGAAAAGGCAATCCGATATGGGAATAAGGATCCCCGGTTGCATTACAATCTGGCATTTACCTATGGGAAACTGGGCAGGACGAAGGAGGCGATTTCTGAACACGAGAAGTTTGCCGCCTCTCATCCTACCATGGAGGTCTTGAATATCCTGGCCGGTTATTACATGGAGGAAAAGCTTTACGACAAAGCTATCAAGACCTATAAAAAGATGATTGGCTTGGCACCCCGGAAGGCGGCCATTTATTCAAGCCTTGGATATGTCTATGGTCTTACGGGAGACGTGGATAAAGAAATTGAATATTACAAGACGGCAATACGGTATGATCCGGAGGACGATGTAGCCTATCTGAATCTGGGTGCAGCCTATGAGAAGAAAGGGATGTATCAGGAAGCTCTTACGGCATATACAAATGCCTACGAACTGAATCCTGTCTCAGGTAAAGCTGCCAGAAAGATCCCCCAGATGAAGATAAAGATACTACAACGAAAGTATCAGGAATAGAGACCTTTGAAAATTGTCTTCGAAATGGCTCAAATTTTCAGTATCGCAAAGCTCGTAAATAGTAATCTTTGATTGACCCGCGGGCCTTAGCCTGCGCCTCAACCACAGCGATGGGCAAGATGAAGCAGATTATTTTGGATAATTTTGTGATGGGTGGGGGAACCCCCTTTGCGTTGATTGCCGGCCCCTGTGTCATCGAGGATGAGGAGAAAACAAGGGAGATCGCCTTATTCCTGAAAAACCTTACCGGGAGATTGGGGATACCTTTCATATTCAAAGCCTCGTATGACAAGGCAAACCGGACGTCAAAAGATTCTTATCGGGGTCCCGGTTTTACGAAAGGTCTTGCGATTCTAAGAAAGATTAAAAAAGAACTTGGGATTCTCGTCCTTTCCGATGTCCATCGTTCTGAAGAGGTTCCCGAGGCAGCGAAGGTCCTGGATGTGGTACAGGTGCCAGCCTTTCTCTGTCGGCAGACCGATTTTGTTATGGAGATCGCCAGGTCGGCCAGGTGTATCAATATCAAAAAGGGCCAGTTCCTTGCCCCATGGGATGTTGCCAATATCCTGGCTAAGGCATCGTCAGCGGGAAATGAAAATATCATGATCACGGAGAGGGGAACGAGTTTCGGTTATAACAATCTTGTGGCAGATTTTCGTGCCCTTCCCGTCATGAGAGAGATGGGTTACCCCGTGGTTTTTGACGCTACTCACAGTGTCCAGTTTCCCGGTGGGGCAGGGACAGCTTCCGGCGGCCAGAGGGAGATGGTACCCTATCTGTCGCGGGCGGCTGTTGCTGTAGGGATTGATGGTCTCTTTCTGGAGGTGCACCCCGATCCCGAACGTGCCCTGTGTGATGGCCCCAATTCCCTGTCCCTTGATTCGCTTTCCGATCTTCTCTGTACCTTGATGGAGATTGACCAGGTCGTAAAGAGGCCCCCGACTGTGGATTAGATCTCGGTGAGGAGTAACATAATATGGGCAAGGAGGTTATGACCGAGGAATTGTTGAAAAAGATCAGACAGATCCGTCTTTTGATCCTTGATGTTGACGGTGTCTTGACCGATGGCAGGATTATCATGGACGATACTGGACGGGAGACAAAAAATTTTGATGTGAAGGATGGGCACGGGCTTAAAATCCTGATGAGACACGGTATAGATGTTGTCTTTTTAACGGGCAGAAGATCAGAGGTTGTGGAGCATCGTGCTAAGGACCTTGGCATAGGCGAGGTGCATCAGGGTATCTGGAATAAGGTTGAGCCATTGGAAGAGATTCTCAGGAGGAGAAATCTGGCGAGAGACCATGTGGCGTATGTGGGGGACGACGTTGTTGACATCCCTCTGTTAAAAAGGGTCGGATTTTCCGTAGCCGTGGCAGACGCATCCGAGGATGTCAAGAAAGCTGTTGATTATGTTACTAAAAAGAATGGTGGCAGGGGAGCCGTCAGAGAGGTGTGTGAAATCATCCTTAAGGCGCAGGAAAAGTGGGATGAGGTGGCTACAAGATACGAGTTCATTTAGTTTCATTCAGTTTTGCCTTTACTTGTCTTGAAGCGGGTGGTATAAAAAACAGCAATCTCTTCACAGGTAAAACAACGAGAGGGGCTATATGAAATTAAAAAAAAAGACGGTTATTATTGCCGGCATAGTGATACTGGTGATTTCATCGGTGGTTGCTGGTCTGGTCACGGATGGGAGGAAGACACCCCACAAAACCCTGCTGAAGATTTTACCGGCCAATGTTGATCTTCAGGTAAAAAATGTCCATTATACGGAAATCGGGGATTCTGATGCAAAATGGGAGATCAAAGCGGATACGGCAAGATATCTCAAAAAGGAGAATCTTGTGTTATTTGATAATGTTACGGTAACACTGGACACGAGGGATGGCAAAACCTTTGTCATGACCGGGGATAGAGGTCAGTTGAATACGAATACAAAGGACATAGGAATTGCCGGTAATATTAAAATCATTTCTCATAGTGGTAACCGCTTTACGACAGATCGCCTGACCTATTCTCATGGGGATAAAAGATTCCATACCAACTCGGCCGTTGTTATGGAGACCCCACGCATGCAGGTCAAGGGGGTGGGCATGTCCATTTCCCTGAAGAACGAAGAGTTGACACTGTTTTCGAGAGTGAGCGCCCGGATAAGATAACGTGAAAACCAACCTTCGGCATTTGCGATGAAACACAGGGTATTATTACTTATCTTTTTGATTATACTTATCACTTCTCCTTTCTCACACCTTTATGCAGAGAAGGCCGGGGGAGAAAACAAACCAAAGACAGAAGAAAATCAACCGATACAGATTATATCTGACCGTCTGGAGGCATACAATGAAAAAAGAATGGTCGTATTTTCGGGTAATGCCGTGGCTACCCGTGGTGATATGATCATAAAATCAGATCGCCTTCTTCTGTACTATAGGAAAGGTCTTGCAGATTCTGAAAAGGTAGGGGCCAGGGAAATCGGTAAGGGGAGAGATTTAGAAAAGATTGAGGCAAAGGGAAATGTAACAATTGTACAGGGTGAAAGGATCGCAAAGGGAGATGATGCCGTCTTTTACCAGGACACACAGAAAATCGTGATGACGGGTAGTACCGTCTTGCAAGAAGGGAGAAATATCATGCGTGGGGGGAAAATAGTGATTTTTCTGGATGAAAACAGGGGAACCATTGAAAGCACTGAAAACAAGAGGGTAACGGCCACAATTTATCCTGTGGAGAAGAAAGAGAAAAAAGAGTGATGGGAAAACTATCAGCCTCGGGATTGACAAAAATATACGGAGGGAGAAGGGTCGTTAACAACATTGATCTGGAGATTAATCAGGGTGAAGTCGTTGGCCTTTTAGGCCCCAATGGCGCGGGTAAAACCACCACATTTTACATGATCGTCGGTTTGATAAAGCCAGATGGAGGCCGTATTCTTTTAAACGGCGAAGATATAACGGGAACTCCCATGTATATACGGGCAAGAAAAGGATTAAATTACCTACCGCAGGAACCGTCAATATTCAGAAAGCTAACCGTTGAAGAAAATATCATGGCGATTCTCGAAATCCTTGATCTGGACAGAGAAGAGAGAAAAAAACGGCTGAAAGAACTATTAGGGGAACTTGATCTTTCCCATCTCGCAAAGAACAATGCCTACTCTCTGTCGGGTGGGGAAAGAAGAAGGGTTGAGATTACAAGGGCGCTTGTTACATCCCCCGCCTATATCCTCCTCGATGAGCCTTTTGCGGGGATTGATCCCCTCGCCGTGGTGGATATCCAGAAGATTATATTTAAACTCAAATCTAAGGGGATCGGTGTCATTTTATCGGATCATAATGTCAGGGAAACGCTCTCCGTTTGCGACAGAGCCTATATTATCAATGAGGGGACTATCCTGGTGGAAGGGGACCCCGAATACATAGCCAATTGCGAAATCGCAAGAAAAATCTACTTCGGAGAGGATTTCAGTCTCCCCGTAAAGGACGAAAGGAAAAGCCAAAAGGCACAAAGGCACAAAGGGGCCAAATTAACCTCTGACCCCTGACCTCTGACCCCTGATCCTAAATAAATATGGCATTTGAACTCAAACAAAACCTTAAACTGACACAGCAGTTGGTCATGACGCCTCAACTCCAGCAGGCGATCAAACTCCTCCAGCTTTCAAGACTGGAACTGGTTGAGACAATCAATCAGGAAATGGTGGAGAATCCCCTGCTTGAGGAGGTGACAACTGACGACTACCAGGAAAGCGACACAAATCAAGAAATTGGTGATATTGCTACACTTGATCGAGAAGATATCAAAGCGGTTGATCGCACGGAAGAACTGACGGGGGAAGGCAACGGCAAGGAGGATTTTGACTGGGACAGCTACCTTGAAGATTATGTAGCCACAGGGGTAAGTTATGACAGGAAAGATAGTGATGCTTTATCCTGGAATAATTTGCCGACCCAAAAGACATCTCTGATGGATCATCTCATGTGGCAACTCAAGCTTTCCCGCTTTACAGAGCTCGAAATGAGAATCGGCGAACAGATAATCGGAAACCTTGACCAGAGCGGATATTTAATGGCATCTCTAAAAGAAATTGCCGCTCAGGAAAAAGTTGACGAAACTGTTGTGGAAGATGTCCTGAAAAAAGTTCAGGAATTTGACCCTCCTGGTGTTGCGGCAAGGGATCTCAAAGAATGCCTTTTACTTCAAGCCAAAATTTTAGGCGTGTCAAACCATATCATTGAGGTGATTATCAAAGAACATCTAAAATATCTTGAGACAAAAAATTATGCCCAGATTGCGAGAAAATTGAAAGTTCCCCTATCAGAGGTGTTGCAGGCTGTCCTTTTGATCAGCAACATGAATCCCAAACCGGGCAGTGTTTACAACGAAGAAAGGATTCAGACTATCATTCCAGATGTGTACATTTTCAAGTCCGGGAATGGGTACAGAATTGTCCTCAATGATGATGGACTGCCGAGGCTGAGGATTAACAATATGTACAGAGAGATTTTATCCGGGACCAGAGGAAATCCAAAGACAGATAACGGCAAGAAGTACATTAAGGAAAAGATACAGTCGGCCATGTGGCTCATCAAGAGTATTCAGCAGAGGCAGAAGACAATTTATAGGGTAGTGGAGAGTATTGTAAAATTTCAGAAAGATTTCTTTGATAAGGGCATTAATTTTTTAAAACCCCTGGTCTTAAGAGATGTTGCCGAGGATGTGGAGATGCACGAGTCAACCATCAGCAGAGTGGTGACGAATAAGTATATGCATACACCGCGGGGCATATTTATGTTGAAATACTTTTTTGGCAGCAGTGTACAGAATACCAGCGGCGGTGCCATCGCCTCGAAGAGCGTCAAAGAGGAGATTAAGAGGATCATCAGTAAGGAGGATCCGGGTAAACCGTACACCGATCTTGAAATTGTAAAGTTTCTTGAGGCATCGGAGATATCCATTGCGAGGAGAACCGTAGCCAAGTATAGAGAAATGATGGGTATCCTGCCATCTTCAAAGCGAAAAAAGATAAAATTTAAACTACTCAGGAGTCAGGAGTCAGGAGCCAGAATAGAAGCAGTGAAAAACTACCGCTAAGATGATACGTGGATAAAACAACAAATTGATGGGCCTTTTGCCATACAATCAAGTCTTGAAAATCCTTAGCGGACTTCCTTTTCATTCTGGCTTCTGACTCCTGAGTAGTTACATTATTAAAACAGGGGGGAAAGACGATGAAGATTTCCGTAACCTTTAGAAATACAGAGGGAGAGGATTGGCAAAGGGAATATGTTAATAAAAGACTCAAAAAAGTAAGTAGATATGTTGATAATCCGGCTGAAGCCCATGTAATCCTCTCGGTGGAAAAATTCAGAAATGCAGCCGAAATCAACTTAATGGTTGATGGGTTAAATGTAAATGCGAAAGAGGAAGCAAAGGACATGTATCTTGCTATTGATAATGCTATAGAAAAGATCGAACGTCAACTCAAAAAACATAAGGAAAAGATCAGGGGTTATAAGGCAAATGCTGTGCGAGCCGAGGAGATAGGCACACTAGAGTTACCGCCTGATGAGACGGAAGATACACCGGGGGCAAAGGTGGTCAAAACGAGGAAAATGGTGTTGAAACCCATGTCCCTTGAGGATGCCATGATGGAAATCGAGACATCAAAGAACCGATTCATCGTTTACCGGGATTCTTATACGGAAAACGTCAGTGTCATATATCGTCGAGATGACGGAAATTATGGGCTTATAGAAACCAACGCCTAAAGTCGGAGATTTTCACAAAAATCGAGTGTATCCATTATAGACGAGGTAAAGAGGTGGTAGGCCCCCAGGAGGGGAACTCATACTTTCATGAACGCTACCACGATAAAAGACCTGCTTGAAGATTCCGGGGACAGACTAGGCATCAGACAGATAACCGGAATTGCTGGTTTGATGAAGGAAACAAACCGTCTCAAAGTTCAGCGTTACACTGAAGTTGAAGGTTTCCGGGAACGATTGATCCCGGAAACCATCTTTATTATCACTCCTGCATGCTCTTCCGAACTGGCCAGTATCCCTGCAAAAAGGCGTGAAGATATCCTTCAAACCATTTCTTCTTCTCATATCTCTTGCCTGGCACTTGCCAAAACCAGTTCCCCACCGGATTTTCTTGTTTGTTTCTCAGAAGTTAACAATATTCCCCTTTTTACCTCAACACACGATGAATTTCTTCTCGAGAGCCGCCTCATCGGTCTGCTGCGAGAAAAGATCGAGCATATTGTTTTAATCCATGGTGTGCTCTTGAATGTATACGGCATCGGGATAATTATCACAGGAAATAGCGGTATAGGAAAGACTACCTGTGGACTAAAGCTGGTGGAAAGGGGACATACCTGGATCGCCGATGATGCTGTGGAGATTGAGAAGAGAAATGGGGACGTCCTCTATGGGCGTGGTCATGGCCTGACCAGGCATCTCGTAGAGATTAAAGGAGTTGGAGTTGTCAGGGCGAAGGAATTTCTCGGGGCAGCAGCCGTCGGTGATGAGACGGTGATAGATATCATGGTTGAATTTGAGAAGGCAAGTAGCAACAGAAAAACGAAGGATGGTAGTGTAGCCAGGAAAAATATCATGGGTGTTCAACTACCTTACAACAAGATCCCCGTCTTCTCTCACGGGGCGTTGATGGCCAGAAACGTTGAATCTGTAGTCAGGGATTTAAGGGGGGATATGGAATGAGGAGTGTTTCATGAAGAAACTCCGTGTTGTGATCATCACCGGGCTTTCCGGTTCCGGTAAGAGTACGGCGCTCCGGGCACTGGAAGATATCGGCTTTTTTTGCGTTGATAATCTGCCTGTTGTTTTACTTCCCAGGTTCCTTGAGGTTCGGTCCCATGATCCGGATATTTCAAAAGTCGCCATGGTCATGGACTTGAGGGAAAAAAGCTTTCTGCAAAAATATGAAAAAATATTTGCCCGGCTGAAGGAAAAGGGATACAGGATTGAGATACTCTTTCTTGACGCCACTGATGAGGCCCTGCTGCATCGTTTCAGTGAGACGAGAAGGGTTCATCCCTTATCCGTAAAGGGTTCCATTATGGAGGGCATCATCATCGAAAGGAAGAAACTATCCCCTCTGAAACAAATGGCCGATAAAGTCATTGATACTACATCCTGCAATGTGCACCAATTAAAGGATGCCGTTCAGAGATATTTTATCCCTTCCTCGTGGGAAAGGAGGCTGGTTATTCACGTAACATCGTTTGGGTACCGATATGGACTACCCGCCGATGCGGATATTGTGCTGGATGTCCGCTTTCTTCCCAACCCCCATTTTGTGGAAGAGTTAAAGCATTACGATGGCCATAACCCCGATGTCTGTGACTATGTCTTAGGATTCGAGGAAAGCAAGGTATTCATTCAAAAATTATTCAAGTTAATGACGTTTCTCATACCCCTCTATGAAAAAGAGGGGAAGTCAAGGCTCAATATCGCCCTCGGATGCACCGGTGGCAGGCATCGCTCCGTCGTCATGGCGAATCAACTGGGGGCCTATTTTTCGGATAAGAATTATCTGGTCACCATCGTCCACAGGGACATCACCAAAAGTTAAAGAAATCGCAACTACTCGGGGGGAACGGGGTCAGGAATCAGAATTGCCCTGGAATAGGCCCCCAGCAGGGGGGGTAAAAGCTGTGCGGAGGGCTTTCACTTAGAAGCCCAAAGGAATATAAGCCATGATAAAGCAAGTATGATGCGATAAATGCCGAAAGGAATGAAGGTATGTGTCCTGATGAAATGGAGCAAAAATTTGATACTCAGCAGCGCGACAACAAACGAAAAAACAAAGCCTACCGCCAAAAAATGAAGCTGATCCAAGGAAAATCGGGAGGCGTTCTTTAACAGATCGTATCCCGTTGCCGCCAGCATCGTGGGAACTGCAAGGAGAAATGAAAACTCGACGATCACTTCCCGCCTCAATCCCAGGATCAGTCCGCCGATAATCGTAGCCCCTGCCCGGGAAACACCCGGGATCACAGCAATTGCCTGAAAAAGGCCGATGAGAAAAGATTGTTTGTAAGAAATACCAGTAAGCTCAGAAGCAGAGCCTTCTTTCCCGCGGTACCAGAGTTCAAAGGCAATTAGAAATACACCGCCAAGCAACATGGACCAGAGCACCACGGAATTCGATCCGAGGAGATACCCTTTAATGATTTTATATAAGGCGAAGCCCAAAATCCCTGTGGGAATGAAGGCCACGCAAATCCTCTTCATGACTTCAAAATCTACCAGTAATTTTCGCCAGTAGAGGACGAGAACGGATAAAATTGCGCCTCCCTGGATCGCTATTTCAAAACTCTTCAGGAATTCTGTAGGGGTAAGACCCAAAAGATGAGAGGTCAAAATGAGATGCCCCGTGGATGATATAGGGAGAAACTCTGAAATTCCCTCAACGATACCCAAAACAACTGCCGTTAAAAAATCCACGGCCTCATCTCTTTTCTCTTTTGTATTAAAAAAACAATGCTACGATAGATTATCCAGTTCTACGTACCTGGTCATCCTCTCCGGCAAATCTGGGATGGCAGCAGTAACTCTTGTCCAGGCAGATAACATGGGAACTCCCATAGGGTCTTCGATAAATTCCTCCGTGGCCATTTTAAGAGAGCCGACAAATGCTTCGACAGCTTCGATCTCTCCGTGTCTGTCATAGGTAAGGCCGTTCAATAAAGACAAAGCATGGTACTTCTCGATAGCGATTCTCGATTCTTCCATATATACAGTGTATAAAGTCCTGAAAAAGGATTGGCTCATAACAATGCCATCCTGACTCAATACCCGGAACAATGTCTTTGCAATATCCGTAGCCATACGGATCAAACCTTCATCGGGCTTATCTTTATCCAGGACCTGATGTTTGTGTTCATAAAACTCCGTTATCTCCACCTGGCATATGCGATTGACTGCCGCCCTCTGGTATACCTCACTCAGCAGAGAGACCTCAAGTCCCCAGGTGGGGGATATCCTTAAGCCTCTTGCCAGGCTGCTGATGAGGGCAAACTCCCCGGAGAGGGCGTATCTGAAATTACCGAGGTATTCTAAGAAAGGATTGTATTCCAGAATCCGTTTCAGGGTCCTGACCAGAGGCGTATAAAAAAGCCTCGTTACCCTTCCGTAAAGTTTTTCCGTTACCCTGGCATAGTACCCTTTGCTGAACTCGAAGTCTATAGCCGGGTGAACTACAGGATAAACCAGCCTGGCCAGCATTTCTCTCTTATAGTTAACAATATCGCAGTCATGCAATGCTATGGCATAAACCTCTTCGTCTGAAAGGATGTAACCGAGAGACATCCATACAGACCTTCCCTTTCCCGATCTGTCTATATCAAAATCGGCGTTCTTCAATTCACTGTAGAGTTCCTGAATCCTCGGACCATCGTGCCATACTATTCTTACATCCATAGGAAGAGATGACATGATCTTTTTGACCTTTTTAAACTCCTCTTCTCCTGCCCTATCGAGGGAAAGGACAATTTTGTAAAGATAGTTTACCCTCTTAAGTTCTTCTATTATTTGGGGCATCGAGTCTGTTTCAAATTCGGAGTACAGGGCAGGAAGCAAAAGGACGATCTTCCTTTTTTGGCCGATGGTTCTTAATTCATCTTCCAGATCCTCTATAGGTCTATCTTTCAATTTCTGTAGCGTGGTGATCATGCCATGCTGGTAAAAATCGGCCATTTTGCACCTCCTGCAGTTGTAAGTCATAAGTCGGGGGTCAGGAGTAGAGGTAGAGGGGTTTTAAACGTGCCCCTGCTACTGATAAAATATCATCGGTCTGTATCCC
>JASEGZ010000028.1:1802-3002 GCA_030018935.1 Syntrophales bacterium | reverse complement strand
GCTTTTCCACGAGCGCGGAACTCCCGCCCGACAAGAGATAGATAAAAAAATCATCAGCGGACAACCCCTCAAGATGCTCCATGAGTATTTCGGCAGCCTTGATGCTCTTATCCGTGGGGACAGGATGGGAGCTTTCGAAGACATTGACCTTATCCAGGGTATCGTCACCATAATGGGAGACTACAAACCCATATGCTATCCAGGGGTCAATGATACCTTTGATCGCCCTTGCCATTTCAACGGAGGCCTTCCCACTTCCCAAGATATGAATACCTCGATAAGCATTAAGGTTGTATTTTTTATCCCGGATCAGGAGATGGTTCCGCTCAAGTTTTACAGATTCCCTGATCAGATTTCCCGGCAATACTGACTTCAGGGTATCGTTGAATATTTCAACAATCAGCTCTCTCGAGGTCATTTAATATTTCCTCCACCGATTCATTCCAGCCTTTACTCCCCCGATACCTTGATCTTGTAAGGTTTTGTAAATTAAACTCTTCATATCCTCCATCGTAATGTGGTATCAGAACAGGGATATCCACATTTTTGAGCATCGGCAGGTCGTTTTCACTGTCCCCCAGACCTATGGCAACAATTTCTTCACCACAGTTTTCACGAAAGATATCATTTACGATCTCAACTGCTTTCCCCTTATCCTGATGGACGCTGAGAAGATGTGAAAATCTTCCCCCTCTTACCACCTTCATCCCTTCCCTTAAGGCCAAATCATTCAATACTTCAAGGTCAGTTTCCCTTTCCAGGATAAATGGTTCCGTAAATTCCCTCTCCTTTGCCATCTTTGCATCCTCAACGGATAACCCTGTGAACTCCATGATTTCCTGGATCGTTAAATCGCCAAACCCCCTGATCCCAAATTGATCCCCTACCCTCTTGATGAATCTTCTGATTTCAGCATACGGTTTACCAAGCTCTACGATAGTATAGGGGGGTCTGGGGAGAGAATTTTTTATCTTGAATCCTTGATACCCTCCCGGAAAAAAAATTCCACCCCCATTTTCGACAATAAAAGGCTCCTTAATCCCCAGTATCTTCTGCAAGTTTTCGACTTCTTTCCTCGTCTTGCTGGTCGTGATAATAAGAGGAATGCCTTTCCTCTTTATCCTTTCTAAGGCGGGTCTTGCATGTTCAAAAGAGTAATCATTGTGGTCAAGTAAAGTCCCATCAAGATCCGTAAATATG
>JASEGZ010000028.1:0-1702 GCA_030018935.1 Syntrophales bacterium | reverse complement strand
ACAAAGACATTTGGCAAATAAAGAAGAAACTTTTCCAGTATCCTTTCTATGACAGGGACATTCAGTGATCGTAATGACAGGATCGAAAAACTGATGATGGTTACCCAGCTAACGAATCTCGAAATGATCAGAGAAAGAGGTTCTTTTACTCCAGCCTTTTGTATCATCTCGACTACACCAAATCTCTCTGAAAATTTGTCAAGCTTTATCGCACGGAAAAATATAGAAAATATAGATTTGAGAATCAAGCCGAGGACAACACCGGAGATAAATATGAGTATGGAAGTAAGGATTTCGGGGAGAAATTGCAGTAACCTTTCTAAGAATTTATCCAATGGTTCAATGATTATCCTCTGCAGAAAGTTCATAAATATCTCCTTTCTTCAAGCCCAGTTATTTAGTAAAAAACTTTTCCCATTTTCGAAGTTCATACATAATCTGTCTATATTTTCTTCAACCTCTACGGCGCTGCTTTCCCATGTTTCGATAACAAACGAGGCCACCCTTCCAAGATATAAGGGTGTAAGAGATTTCAAGAGATGTTCTTTATTCAAAACCTTACCGTGAGCAGCAACAGCAAAGCTATAAATAATTTCAACCCATATTTCATCCGGGATATTAAATTCTACCTTGCGAACGACTTCCATCTTGTGAAGAAAATTAATAATCTCTTTCGGGATAAACAGCTTCCATAAACCGATCAATTCCTTGATCCCGAGCCTGAATTTATCAATCATTCTATCGAGATTTACAGAAACCGGCTCAAGCCCCACGGCATACTGAAAACCAAAGGTTGGTACCTTTTCAGATCCTTTGACTGTTCTCCAAACTTCCGGGTAAGTCTCCATAAGATCAAAGGTTGCACCCACTACCTGGTAGAGCATTGCGCTCAGATCAGCCCCCGGATCCTTAGGATCATGAATCTTTGCGCCTAAGAAAGACTGACAAACCTTAAAGTTATTAGCAACAGCTGTAGTTGTCATCCATATGTCTATCCCATATCGTGCAACATCAGTTTCCCAGACATCTTTTGTTAGATAAAATTTCGCTAGTTTGCCTGAGAATCCAAAATCTCCCCCGATGGGCTGTCTTACCTGTTTTCCATACAATGCTCTGCTTAATGGATAAATTACACTATTTGTTATTGTTCCGTCATATTTATGTCTGTGATAGAGGGGAGAAACATAGTCAAAACCACTTTCAATGACAGGTTTAATCATGAGTTCAATCCACTCAGGAGTAATGCTTCTCAGGTCGGAGTCCACCACTGCGCATGCCTTCACATTAAGGGCATCCGCTATCTCAAAAATTGTCCTAAAGGAGCTTCCTTTGCCCGGGATACCGTGATACGGAGTTGTTATCTTATAAAGAGGTTTTACTCTATGATGAAGGAGGACGGATTGGAAATCCTCAACAGTTGCACTCTGAACAACATCAATAGTCCCATCAGTCGATCCACCATCAGAATTCACAAGAACAGATTTTTTATTGGGGAAATATTTGGCCAGTCCTGCCTGTACCGCTTTAACCACATGGCCTATTGTAGTGGCATTATTATAGCTCGGGATTCCAACGAGGATGTTGGCTTCCTCAATTTTTTCAATTGCCCCTTGAATCTCTCTTCCTATAACAATGTCTTCCATAATTGTAACTATTCAGCCTGTCGAATCATGCCAATAAAGTAGAACATTGTCAAGGGTCC